>JAXITH010000113.1:0-3826 GCA_034680185.1 Candidatus Planktophila sp. | reverse complement strand
TCACAATCGTTGATCAAGTACTTGCTATCGATGATGTGCGTCGCGCTGCAATCACTGAATTCGAAACGCTGCGCGCTGAGCAGAACACACTTTCTAAATCAGTCGGAGCCGCAAAAGGCGATGAAAAGGCTGCTTTATTAGAAAATGCTAAAGCTTTAGCTGACAAGGTAAAGACTGCAGATGCCAAGCGCGCAGAAATTGAAACCAAGGCAAATGCTTTGGTTATGCAACTTTCTAACCTTTTAGATCCTGAAGCACCAATTGGTGGCGAAGCAGATTTCGTAACTATCGAACATATTGGCACCCCTCGTGATTTTGCTAAAGATGGTTTTGAAGCAAAAGATCACGTTGAACTTGGAAAGTTACTTGGTGCAATCGACACTGAACGTGGCGCCAAAGTTTCAGGATCACGTTCTTACTATTTAACAGGCGTTGGTGCGATGCTCGAATTCGCACTCGTTAACTACGCAATTCAAAGCGCGCTAAAGGCGGGATTTACTCCAGTTATTCCGCCAGTACTCGTTAAGCCTGCCGCAATGGAAGGCACTGGATTTCTTGGACAAGCTGCTGAAAACGTTTATCACTTAGAAAAAGATGATTACTACTTAGTTGGTACAAGTGAAGTTCCACTTGCTGCGTATCACATGGATGAAGTCTTGCCGGCGGAAAAACTTCCAATGCGTTATGCCGGTTATTCATCTTGCTTCCGCCGTGAAGCAGGTAGCTACGGAAAAGATACTCGCGGAATTATTCGCGTTCACCAATTCGATAAAGTTGAAATGTTCTCATTCTGTAAACCAGAAGATGCCAAGGAAGAGCACAAGCGTTTATTGCAGTGGGAGAAAGATTTCTTAAATGCGATGGAGATCCCATTCCGCGTTATTGATGTGGCATCTGGCGATCTTGGTTCAAGTGCAACACGTAAATTTGATATCGAAGCGTGGATTCCTACACAGAACGCTTATCGCGAAGTAACAAGTACCTCTAACTGCACCGAGTTCCAAGCTCGTCGCTTAAATATTCGTTACAAGGATGCTGACGGAACAAAGGCTGTGGCAACGCTAAACGGAACGTTGGTAGCTATTCCGCGCATGATCGTTGCAATTCTTGAGAACCACCAAAACGCGGATGGCACGGTAAATGTTCCGGCTGCGCTGCAACCATTCCTTGGAACCAAGAGATTTGAGCTTGTGTGACCAATCGTCGCCCGAAGTTAATAGCAACAGATCTTGATGGCACGATTGTTCCGCACGATGAAGCAATTTCACATCGCACGATCGCAGCATTTACTAAAGCGCGCGATCTCGGCGTAGAAATATTCTTTGTTACCGGACGTCCTCCTCGCTGGATGGGCGATGTCCGCGAAGCATTTGATTTCGGTTCTGCCATATGTTGCAACGGCGGACTTCTTTACGATCTCCATAACGATAAAGTTCTTGAAGAGTGGATGATTCAGCCAACTGAACTGCAAAAAGCAGTTGATATTTTGCGCGTGACAATTCCTAATGTTTCTTTTGCAGTCGAATCCAATGTTCACTTCCACCGCGAGAAGGCCTACATTCCACGTTGGGATATCGGTATGGATGATGTCGGTGTAGACACGATTGATTCGGTTACAAATCGACCAGCTCTTAAATTATTGGCTCGACTATCTCAGCAAGAAATTTCGGCAGATGAGATGTTGGCGTTAGCAACTCCTGCTCTCCAGGGCGTTGTAAACGTTACACATTCTGCAAATAACGATTCACTTCTAGAAATTTCCGCGCTCGGTGTTTCCAAAGGTGAAACTCTCTCGATGATGGCAGCGCGAATTGGAATTTCTTCTGAAGATTGTGTTGCCTTTGGCGATAACCCAAATGATTTTTCAATGTTGCAATGGGCCGGACGCTCATATGCAATGATCGATGGACATCACGCAGGACCGGCTAATGCCAAAGATGTCGCGCCACCACACAATCAAGATGGCGTTGCAATTGTGATTGAAAAACTCCTCGAACTTCCCGCTTAAGTAATTCCTGCGCGGTAAAAAGAGCCGATTTTTACGGATCGGGTTATTCGGGTAATCTCTCCCACGGAGGGCTCGCATAGCGGCCGAGTGCACCGGTCTTGAAAACCGGCAGGTGAAAGCCTCGTGGGTTCAAATCCCACGCCCTCCGCCAGTTTTTCTTCATCGCCCCGTTGCGTTTTTTGCGCAAGGGATAGCCCTGTGGTTGACCTCATACCAATGATGCGGGCAACCATCTGGCGAGATTTGCCTCAGAAGCGGACACTTCTCCTTAAGTAAGAACAATCCTTAACTAGGGTTAAAGCGGCTTAAAGGGGTAGAAATGTCGGGAGTCTTTTCTCCAACACGCGCCAAGATTAAAGAGCGCACACTTCGTACAGATAAATGGTGGTTGCAACCGGCAATTACATTCGGAGTTTTATTTAGCTTCGTAATCTATGCAACGTTTCGCGCATTCGAAGGTGCGAACTACTACAAAGATCACCTCATCTCTCCTTTCTATTCACCTTGCCTTTCTGAAGCGTGCGTACCTGAAGCAACAATTTTCGGGTGGACTCCTGTAAGTGCAGAAATCTTTAACTTCGCACTTTCACCTGCACTAATTATTTTGATCTTCCCACTTGGTTTCCGTATGACTTGTTACTACTACCGCAAGGCTTACTACCGTGCATTCTGGTTATCACCACCTGCTTGCGCAGTTGCAGAACCACACAGCAAATACACAGGTGAAACACGCGCCCCACTTATCTTGCAGAACGCGCACCGTTGGTTCTTCTACGCAGGTTTGGTATTTAACGTATTCCTAACTTATGACGCAGTAATTTCATTTAAGAACGTGGAAGGCGAATGGGGACATATGAGCGTTGGCTCATTAGTTCTCGTTCTTAGTTCGACAATGCTCTGGTTCTATTCATTGTCTTGCCACACCTGCCGTCACACAGTTGGTGGACGTTTGAAGCACTTCTCTAAGCACCCAATTCGTTACAAGCTTTGGAGCTGGGTTTCAGTACTAAATCACTCACATCAGCAATTTGCTTGGTATTCACTTGCCGCAGTTGCCTTTGCCGATATCTATGTCCGCCAAGTTGCAACTGGCGCCTGGACCAACTTCTACTTCTTCTAAGGGATGCCGACTGATATGACAAACGCTCTAGAACGTCACAAATACGATGTATTGGTAATTGGTGCAGGCGGTGCAGGTCTGCGCGCTGCAGTTGAAGCACGCGAATCAGGTCTGCGCGTTGCCATCATCTGTAAATCACTATTCGGCAAGGCCCACACCGTTATGGCTGAAGGTGGCGCTGCTGCTTCAATGGGTAACGCGAATTCAAACGATAACTGGAAGGTTCACTTCCGCGACACCATGCGTGGTGGAAAGTTCCTTAACCATTTCCGCATGGCAGAACTACATGCCAAAGAATCTCCAGATCGCATCTGGGAACTTGAAATGTGGGGCGCGCTCTTTGATCGCACTAAAGAAGGAAAGATCAGCCAACGTAACTTCGGTGGACATGAATATCCACGCCTTGCTCACGTTGGTGACCGCACTGGTCTTGAGTTAATTCGCACCATGCAGCAACGCATCGTCGCACTACAACAGAAAGATGGTCGCGAAACTGGCGATATGGAAAGTCATATCAAAGTTTTCGCAGAACTTACGATCACTGAAATTCTAAAAGAGAACGGCAAGATCGCTGGCGCGTATGGTTACTGGCGCGAATCAGGATCTGAAGTTCTATTCGAAGCACCTGCAGTAATTATTGCAACTGGTGGCGTCGGAAAGACTTTCAAAATTACTTCTAACTCATGGGAAGGCACTGG
>JAXITH010000112.1:0-3843 GCA_034680185.1 Candidatus Planktophila sp. | reverse complement strand
CGACATAACCAAGAAGTTGAGAGTTAAGGAATAACGATGGCGATCAAAGTAAAAACTGGTAGCGAGAGCGCAATCTTGTCGGTTGGTGCTTACCGTCCATCACGCCTTGTGCCGAACTCAGAGATCGTAGATTTAATTGATTCAAGTGACGAATGGATTGTGCAGCGCACTGGCATTGAATCGCGTCGCTTTGCTAGCACGGATGAATCAGTTGTTGATATGGCGATCGGAGCTGCCGAGCAAGCGTTGACTCGCGCCAAACTTTCTATTGGTGATATCGACACCGTCGTTGTCGCAACTATTACCTACCCGCACCAAGCGCCTTCTGCGGCAACTGCGGTTATTCAACGGATGGGCAATCCAACGGCAGCAGCCTTTGATATCAGCGCCGCGTGTGCTGGTTTTTGTTATGGCGTTGCTATGGCACATGACATGGTTCGCGCAGGTAGTGCAAAAAAGGTTTTGGTAATCGGCGTTGAAAAGATCTCAGATTTCACCGATCCAACCGATCGTGCAACTGCCTTTATCTTCGCGGATGGTGCAGGAGCTGTCGTTATTGGTGAATCAACCGAACCCGGAATTGGCCCAGTTGAATGGGGCTCTGATTCCGAAAATCGCGATGCTATTTTGATGAATCCATCGTGGATTGAAGTTCGCAATACTGAAACGCAGTTAACCAAGGCCGATGTTAAGTGGCCGAATATTTCGCAAGAAGGTCAAAAAGTTTTCCGCTGGGCGGTCTTTTCAATGAGTAAAGCGGCGTTGAAAGCTCTCGATGCGGCAGGTCTATCGGTAAATGAGATTGATGCATTTATTCCGCATCAAGCAAATGTGCGCATTATCGAAACCATGGCGAAAGAGATGAAGATGCCAGAGTCTGTATTTATTGCAGATGACATCCGTAAGAATGGAAATACATCTGCTGCCTCAATTCCGCTTGCGATGGATGCGCTCCTTGCAAAGCACCCAGAACTTCACGGCAAGATTGCGCTTTTGATCGGATATGGCGCAGGTCTCGTTTACGCGGGGCAAGTTGTGAAATTACCGCCAAAACCATAATTTTCTGGCGATAAACCTCCTAATTACTAGGAAGTAGCGCATCTGATCAGAGAGAATTACAACCTGTTGGACTCAAAAGAGAAAAGCAAGAATTAAGAAAAGAAAAGGAATAAACACATGGCACTTTCAGCCGCAGATGTACTCGCAGGAATCAAAGAGATCGTTGAAGAAGTTGCTGGTATCCCAGCTGCATCAATCGAACTCGACAAGAACTTCACTGACGACCTAGAAGTAGATTCACTCAGCATGGTCGAAGTTGTTGTTGCATGCGAAGAGCGCTTTGGCGTAAAGATCCCTGATGAGAAAGTAACTGATCTTGCAACAGTAGGAGATGCAGTTAACTTCATCGTTAACGCTGCCGCATAAGTAATTAAATGTCTCAACGTCGCGTAGTCGTCACAGGTCTCGGTGCAACTACTCCACTTGGTGGAGATGTTGCATCGACTTGGGCTGCTTTAATCGCCGGAAAGAGCGGAGTCCGTCTTCTCACTGAAGATTGGCGCGAACTCTTACCTGTGCACTTCGCAGCGCGCGTTGCTACAGAACCAGCAGATCAGATGGAGCGCGTTGAGATGCGCCGTCTGGATCGCTCAGAACAATTTGCTTTGGTTGCATCCCGTGAAGCCTGGAAAGATGCCGGCGCACCTGATGTAGATAAAGAAAGACTCGGCGTAGTAATCGCATCCGGAATCGGTGGCGTTATTACCTTGCTAGATCAATTTGATAATTTGAAAGAGAAGGGCGCACGCGGAGTCAGTCCTCACACTGTTCCGATGCTGATGCCTAATGGACCGGCTGCAAACGTTGGACTTGAACTGCAAGCGCGTGCCGGAGTTCATACACCGGTCAGCGCATGTGCTTCTGGTGCTGAGGCAATTGGTTATGCACTCGAAATGATTCGCTCTAATCGCGCCGACATAATTGTTAGTGGCGGAGTCGAAGCGGCAATTCATCAACTTCCGATGGCGGGCTTTGCCGCAATGAAGGCGCTATCAACTCGCAACGATGCGCCAGAGCGCGCATCACGTCCATACGACGCCGATCGCGATGGCTTTGTGCTTGGCGAAGGCGGCGGAATATTAGTTTTGGAAGAGTACGAGCACGCAAAAGCACGTGGCGCCAAAATTTATTGCGAACTAGTTGGGCAAGGCCTTTCTTCAGATGGTTATCACATTGCCGCTCCGGACCCAGATGGATCAGGTGTGCAGCGCGCCATTAAATTCGCTCTAGCTAACGCCAATCTTTCAACAAAAGATATTGTTCACTTAAACGCTCACGCGACTTCAACTCCTGCAGGAGATGTCGCCGAAGCAAATGCGCTTCGTTTAGCGCTCGGCACCGATGCAGATCACGTTGCAGTCTCTGCAACTAAATCAATGACCGGACATTTACTTGGCGGAGCTGGTGCAATTGAATCAGTATTCATTGTTAAAGCGCTTCAAGAACGCCTAGCTCCCCCAACAATCAATATTGAAAACTTAGATCCTGCTGTGACTATCGATGTGGTTCGCGATAAGCCTCGCGCGCTTCCAGCAGGTCAAATTGCTGCGCTCAACGACTCATTTGGGTTCGGCGGCCACAACGTTGTATTGGCTTTCGCAACTCTATAAACTGTTCAATATTATGGACAACAGTGGTGTTTCCAACAACCTTGATCCGCTTGCGCGTATTCAGCGCCTCTTAGATCCTGGAACTGATTCACTTTTAGTCGAACGCACCGATTGCGGAATGATCGCAGCCACAGGTGCCATTAAAGGAAATCGCGTTGTTGTCTTCGCATCCGATGCCACCATTAAAAGCGGTGCCCTTGGGGTCGCAGGTTCAAAGGTAATCGTTGAAGCATATAAAGAAGCGATGGCTAAGCAGCTACCAATCATCGGTATCTGGCACTCAGGTGGTGCGCGTTTAAGTGATGGCGTTTCATCTCTTGATGCTTTCGGTGAAGTATTTCAGTCAATGATTCTGGCCAGTGGTCGAATCCCCCAACTTTCTTTAGTGCTTGGACCAACTGCTGGTGGTGGTGCATATGGACCTGCGCTAACCGACATCGTTGTGCTGGCACCGGGAGGACGCATCTTTGTAACTGGCCCAGATGTTGTTAAATCTGTGACAGGTGAAGATGTAGATATGGCTTCCCTTGGCGGCCCAGAGGCACACAGTAAAAATAGCGGCGTTGCACATGTGATCGCATCATCGGAAGATGAAGCGTTCGCTGAAATTCGCGATGTGACATCACTTTTTGCAAATCAAGGCCATATGGATACAGATATTCCCGACTTAGATCTTTCAACCTTCGTCCCGCCTGTAAGCAAGCGTAGTTACGAAGTTCATCCACTTATTGATGCGATCTTGGATAAAGATGGTGAGAAGTTAGAGCTACTGCCAGTTTGGGCCGAGAACATGACCACGGTGCTAGGACGTTTCGGTGGGCGAACCGTTGGAGTTATCGCAAATAACCCGGCGCATATCGGCGGGGTTCTAGATTCGGCGGCGGGCGAAAAAGCTGCGCGCTTTGTTCGCACCTGTGATGCTTTCGGAATTCCGCTAATTGTTATCGCAGACGTAACCGGTTTTCTTCCTGGCGCCGGTCAAGAGTGGGAAGGCGCGGTGCGCCGCGGTGCGAAGTTGCTGCACGCTTTCGGTGAAGCAGTTGTTCCACGCGTTACTTTGATTACTCGACGCGCATACGGTGGAGCATTTGTAGCAATGAACGCGAAATCACTCGGTGCTACACGTGTATTTGCTTGGCCTAATGCAGAGGTTTCGGTTATGGGCGCAGTAGCT
>JAXITH010000111.1:0-3906 GCA_034680185.1 Candidatus Planktophila sp. | reverse complement strand
TCATTTACATCTGCTGGGCGGGCGTGGGCTCGCTTGGCCACCCGGTTAAAAGTAGTATCAGCGTTATATGGAACGCACTTTAATTACCGTCCCACCTGCGATTCCGATGGTCTCACTCATCGGCGCCAACGATGCCAACTTACGAGCCATCGAAGCGGCTTTCCCGAGCGTTAACATCACCGTGCGCAGTAACGAGATCACTCTGCGCGGACCACATATCGATGTTGTGGCCGTTGAAAAGTTATTTACCGAGATGACCGTGGTGATCCGTTCTGGACAATCACTTACAGTCGATGCAGTTCTTCGCAGCATCGCGATGTTGGGACACGAACCAGCCGAAAGCCCAGCCGAAGTTCTGTCGCTAAATATTGTCTCTAATCGCGGTCGCACGATTCGCCCAAAGACTGCCAATCAAAAGCGTTATGTAGATGCGATCGAAGATAACACCATCACCTTTGGAATTGGTCCCGCAGGTACCGGTAAAACTTATTTAGCGATGGCGAAAGCTGTTGCCGCTTTGCAAGCCAAGAAGGTAAATCGCATTGTTCTGACACGTCCGGCAGTTGAAGCCGGCGAAAGTTTGGGATTCTTGCCGGGAACTTTGAGCGAGAAGATCGATCCATATTTGCGTCCGTTATTTGATGCGCTCCACGACATGATCGATGTCGATTCGATTCCGCGCTTGATTCAGACTGGTGTCATTGAAGTTGCACCGCTGGCTTATATGCGCGGTCGTACGCTAAATGATTCATTTATTATTTTGGATGAAGCGCAGAACACCACACCAGAACAGATGAAGATGTTCTTAACTCGCTTAGGTTTTGGCTCCAAGATGGTGGTCACCGGCGATGTAACACAGGTAGATCTTCCAAATGGTGCAAAGTCTGGACTTCGCATAATCACCGATATCTTGCAAGGTATCGATGACATCGCGTTCTTAGAGCTCACCGCAGAAGATGTAGTTCGCCACCGTTTGATCGGCGATATCGTTAAGGCTTACGAGCAATTTGATGCGGCAAAAGCTGCACCTCGTAATCTGCGAAATTCATAATTTAAATAACTCATGACCATCGAAATCACCAATAAATCTGGCGAACTTGTGCCCGCAGATCAAGTGCGCGCACTGCTTGAGCACAGCCTTGTTCAATTGAAGTTAAACCCCGAGTGCGAAGTTAACTTAGTCTTTGTAGACGAGAACGAGATGACCGAACTCCACATCAAATGGATGGATGAGCCAGGGCCAACAGATGTTCTCTCTTTCCCAATGGATATGCCGGAAAACCCAAGCGATGCAGTAACACTTGGCGACATTGTGATTGCACCAACTGTTGCCGCAAATCAAGCAGATACCGCTGGCCATTCGGCAGAGCATGAAATCTTTATATTGGCGGCACATGGCTTGCTGCATATCTTGGGCTATGACCATGCCAACAAAGAAGATGAAAAAGTTATGTTTGCTCTACAAGAAGACCTAGTAAAGAACTGGCAGGCAAGTGCATGAATGCAGTAAATATCAGCGCCATCGCAGCACTTATCGCCTTTGCCGGGTTTCTTGCGGCATCTGAATCCGCTCTTACTTCGATCTCGCGCGTCTTAATCGAAGAGCTCGAAAGCAAACGCGGGGGACACCTGCTCAAGAAGTATTCGCAGCATCCATCTCGTTATTTAAATGTGCTTCTCTTGGTTCGCAAGATCTGCGAATTCACCGCGGCTGCACTTTTAGCAGTTGCGCTATTGCGTCAATATTCTTCTGCGCAAGCGATGATCACAACCGTGGTTGTCATGGTGGTTCTCTCATATGTCGTTGTCGGTGTTGGCCCTCGCACCTTAGGTCGCCAGCAACCACATAAATGGGCGCGTGCTGGAATCTCAGTTGCTTACTTCTTAGCTTTCATCCTTGGCCCGGTTACCAACTTGCTGATCGCTGTCGGTAACGCGATTACGCCAGGTAAAGGTTTCCGTGGAGGTCCATTTACCAACGAAGCCGAACTTCGCGACTTGGTAGATCAGGCTCACGAACGCGGCTTAGTGGAATCAGATGAACACGAGATGATCCACTCTGTATTTGAACTCGGTGACACTTTGGTGCGCGAACTTATGGTTCACCGCACGGATATGGTCTGGATCGAACGCGATAAGACTCTGCGCCAAGCGCTTTCGCTGGCGCTACGCAGCGGCTATTCACGTGTACCTGTTGTCGGAGAAAACCTCGACAAGATTATTGGTATCGCCTACGTTAAAGATTTAGCCAAGCGCGCCCTAGATCACCATGAAGCTGAAACTTCTGAAAAAGTCGAGCAACATATGCGCCCGGCAGTCTTTGTACCTGAAATTAAGATTGCCGCAGAGTTGTTAAAAGAGATGCAGCGCGATCAGATCCACTTGGCAATTGTGGTGGATGAGTACGGTGGAACCGCGGGCATTATTACGATCGAAGATATCATCGAAGAAATTGTTGGCGAGATCACTGATGAGTTTGATGATGGCGTCGAAGCATTTACTTGGATCAATGACGATAAAGCGCGCGCCAAGGCAACGCTACATATCGAAGATTTGGCTGATGAGTTAAATATCGAGATTGATAAAGAAGACTTTGAAGATGTCGACACTATCGGTGGGTTGATGGCGCAGAAGCTCGGTCGCGTACCAATTGCCGGCAGCACAATTTCTATGTCAGGCTGGTCAATTACATCAGAGCGCCCACTTGGACGTCGTCGTAAAATTAGCTCAGTAATTATTGAAAGAATCAAAGATGGGGAGGTTGATGAACATGAGTGATGCAAACCTAGATAACCTCTTTGAAAACCCAGAAGATCAAAAGTTAGCAACCCTTGCTTCATCAACGCTGGCTCGTTCTGGTGCCAAGCAAGCGGCAGCGTTACGCGATTCCACCGGTCGTACTTATGTTGCAATTAACGTGGCATCACCAGAGTTAAACCTAGATGCGGTTGAAGCAGTTTTCGTAGTGGCTCTGGCTTCACAAATTTCAGGTATTGAAGGCGTTGTTTATGCAGGTTTACCCGATGCCAAGGTTTCAGTTATTAAGCAGCACTCTGCGCAGGCAGCGCTCTTTCATATCGATGCAAGTGGAAGTGTGACCAGGGCGTAAGATAGCCCAATGCGTATTGTTCGCTTCTCACCAGGCCCTGAATCAGGTTTAGGTACCGACCCACTCTTTGGCATCCTCGAAGATGACAATCAGATCAGCGTTATCTCAGGCGATCCGATTTATCACGGCGTCACCAAGACCGCGGCAAAGGTTGATTTAACTAAGGTCCGCTTACTCGCACCAGTAATCCCGCGCAGCAAGATCGTTGCAGTTGGAAAGAACTATGCCGATCACGCTAAAGAGATGGGCTCGGAAGTTCCGAAAGAACCAATCATCTTCTTAAAGCCAAATACTTCAGTCATTGGACCAGGCGACACAATCGTTTGGCCAGCGATGGCGCCAACAATTGATTACGAAGCAGAACTAGCAGTTGTAATCGGTCGCGTCTGTAAAGATGTACCGAAAGAGCGCGTCAACGAAGTTATCTTTGGTTACACCTTGGCAAATGATGTTACTTGCCGCGAACTACAAAAGAGCGATGGCCAATGGGCGCGCGCTAAGGGCTTTGATACCTTCTGTCCGATCGGTCCCTGGATCGAAACCGATTTCATCCCTGGCACGCAGCGAATCTTCTCTAAGGTAAATGATGAGATCCGCCAAGATGCAACCCTTGATCAGATGATCTTTAGCGTTGCTGACATCGTGGTCTTTGTATCTCAAGTTATGACGCTATTGCCGGGCGATGTCATTATCACCGGAACTCCAGCAGGAATTGGTCCGCTAATCGAGCGCGGTAACGTCGTTATCGGAATCGATGGTCTGGGCCAACTAACAAATAAGGTGAGTGCAAAACCGTG
>JAXITH010000110.1:0-3929 GCA_034680185.1 Candidatus Planktophila sp. | reverse complement strand
GCCTGGATCGTATGACTTAACGAAATTCGCTAAGGCATCCCGAATTTCATTCGGTTGGATCTTGAGCTCTGCCATGTCGTTCTCCCTTTTCGTTTCTTCTTAAAACTTTTTCTTTAGCCTGTTTAGGCGGACTGACCAACTAGTGCACGCCCAGCGTTTGCGAGGCGGTTTACAACGCTTCCATCTACTAACTCATCTGCGAACTTGATTGAAACTCCACCCAGAATTGTTGGGTCGATTTGAACGTTAATGCGGATCGGTTGTCCGACCTTCTTCTCGAGTACAGATGCAAGACGAGTTGTCTGCGCCTCCGTTAACGCGGTCGCTGTGCGAACAACTGCGATCAAGCGGTTGCGACGGTTTGCGAGTCCGTAAAGGTAATCAGCGAAAGCTGCCTCAATACTGCGACCGCGAAGCGATGCAATAAGGGCGCTAGCTAATTTGATAGTTGATGCTGAAGCTTTCTTACCGAGCACATCAGCGATAAGTGCAGCCTTTGCTTCGCTTGAGCCGGCGCTAACCAAGGCTTTGCGAAGTTCGAAGGTATCTGCAACTAGTCGAGAAGTCTCAAATAGCTCATCTTCTACGCGATCAAGTTCGTTATTGATATTTGCCGCTGATGCTTCTGCCTCGATCGCTAGCTGTTCTGTTGCGTAAACCAGATCTTGCGTTGCTGACCAACGAAGTCCGGCTAGCTCGCTAATGATTGAAACGGCGAGAGCGCCAGTTGATTTGGTGAAGAGATCTTTAACAAGAGCAGCCTTTGCCGCCTTGTCGCGTGCTGGATCTGTAATTGCGCGACGAAGAGATGTGTTGTCGGCAAAGAGATCAGCTGCAGCAAAAAGATGTGAAGACAACTCAGAAGCAGCTGCGGCGCTAGCGCCTTTTACTGCAGCATCAAGAGCAGCGCGTGCAGCCACGAGTGACTGACGACTGCTACCTCCGAGGTGGATTCTCATTTTCTTACTTGCTCTTCTCTAAATCATCTAGAAAACGATCAACGATCCGTGATTGACGGGCCTGATCATCTAGGGCTTCTCCAACGATCTTTGAAGCGAGTTCAACTGCAAGTGCACCGACTTCATTGCGAAGTGATGTGATCGCTTGTTGACGCTCTGCTTCGATAGATGCGTGTGCAGCTGTCGTGATTCGAGCGGCTTCTTCTTGTGCTTTGGCACGAAGTTCTTCAACGATTGATGCGCCTTGCACGCGAGCTTCTTCGCGAAGAGTTTGTGCTTCTTCGCGAGCCTTTGAGAGCTGCTCGTTGTACTGTGAAAGTGCGCGTTGCGCCTCGAGCTGCGCTTTTTCAGCGCGCTCCATTCCGCCTTCAATCGCTTGCGTGCGCGCCTCGTATGCTTTTTCAAACATAGGCACAACCTTGCTCTTTAAGACAAGGAACAGAAGTGTGAACGCGACAAATCCGACGATGATCTCAGCTGTGTGAGGGATCAACGGATTAAGCGCTTCACCTGCCGCTATGTTTACTGGTTGCACGTTTAGTAACTGCATTTTTCTCCTTCGAGAGTTCTCAGCGTTTGATTAGAGAACGAATGCGAGTACGAGGCCGAAGAGTGCGAGGGCTTCAGCCATCGCGAATCCAAGGAATGCAATTGGCTGAAGAACGCTGCGTGACTCAGGCTGGCGAGCTACTCCGCTGATGTATGCGGCGAAGATCATGCCTGTTGCGATTGCAGGTCCGATTGCAGCAATGCCGTAACCGATGACGTTTAGTGAGCCTGTCATGTTTTTACCTTTCTTGCTTGAGCAGGCGAAGTTGCCTACCCAAAGTTAGTTGTTAGTGCTCGTCGGCGAGAGATCCGGCGATATAGAGGGCGGTTAGAAGAGTGAAGATGTAAGCCTGGAGGCATTGCACCATGAACTCGAAGAAGGTCAACGCGATTCCCATTGTGAATGCGAATGGGCTAACCAACTTAAGTCCGATTACACCTTGTGCAAGGTGCTCTCCACCAAGAATGAATACCAAGAGAAGCAAGTGGCCGGCGAACATATTTGCGAAGAGACGAAGTCCCAAAGTAAATGGACGCACAATAAAGAATGTGGCAAGTTCAATTGGAGTTAGCAAAACATAAATTGCTTTTGGAACGCCAGGCATAAATGCGATGCCCTTTAGGTAATGGCCAAGTCCTTGACGCTTCACGCCAACGAAGTGGTAAACCAGGTAGGTAATGATCGCGAGCGCGTATGCAAATCCAACGCGAGAAAATGATGGGAACTGCAACATAGGAACAATTCCGAACCAGTTATTTACAAGTACAAATGTAAATAAGGTGAAGAGGTAAGGAACAAAGCGCATAAATTCTGGGCCGAGTACATCTTTAGCGAGTCCATCGCGGATAAATCCGTAGACGCTTTCTCCAGCAAATTGCATCTTCGAAGGAACAACAGCTGCTTTGCGAGAAGAGAGAATGAAGAAAACTGAAATAATTACGACTGAAAGAAAAACCATGAGGATTGGTTTTGTAAACCAAGGGATGCTCTCGAAAATTGGAGGAAGGACAAAGTCGTTGGCGCTAGGTGGGACGAAGCCTTCACCCTCAGCGCTGGAACGGACTAACCCGAGCACTCGAACTCCAATTTATTGCTATAGCAGCGGCTGTAACGGGGCAACCTTATGGGCAAAAGCCTCTGTGTGTGAAATCCAAAATTGCTCGCGCCAGCGTGGGGCTGGTCACTTATTGAGCGCTATTTTGCCTACTCGCGGCCGAAGCGAAGCCAGACCAGATACAAAGCCCCGCCCATTCCCATGAGGAAACCGACCAGAGTCAGGTAGCTAGTTCCGAGCCAGCGGTCTGCCGCATAGCCGACTCCGCCCCAGAAAAGCAGGCCAGATAAGAGGTAGCCGAAGATCGTCCAAATGGCGTTTTCATCGCGCCGGTTATGGCTGCTGTTACTCACTTGGGCCCCCTAAGAATGCGTAGGCGGTAATGGTAGATGAGTTTTGAGTTTGAGGTAACTAGCCACTTCTCCGCCTAGCCAGGCAGCCGTAATAGCGCAGGCGGCGATTCCAAAGCTCAGGCGGTCGATGGATTCGCGATCTGTGTAGGCACCGAGCGCCCATAAGAAGAGGCCGAGAAAAGTTAACTTGGCAAAGTATGAAGTCATCGCCATCGCCATAGTGCTGATCGGATCAAGGTTGCGAGTTAATCGGGAAACGAGAATATGCACAACGAAATAAATGGCGACGATGAATTGGGCAAGAAGTGCGCCATAGAAACCAGATAAACCGCGGATCACAGAAAAGAGCGCGATCGAAATTACGCCGACAATTAAAGTTGGTTTAACTGCTCCACGCAGAAGTTGTGATTCATTTGATTTATTTTGAGAAGTTTTCTTTTCAGACATTGCTTGTGCTTTCTGCTGGGCGAAGCGATTTTGATTTTCCGCGGGAAAAGAAAATTGTGAAAGCCAACATCGCGCCAGCAAAGATCGCTGCTGCCCACAAAGGTGCGAATGCGGAAACGGTTACCGGAAAAGCAATCGTTGCAGTCCATAAATACATAATCGCGGCGGTGCGGATTTGAGTGTTACCTGCGCGCATGATTCGGTGATGCAGATGTTCTTTATCCGATGAGAACGGAGACTTACCTGCGCGAATACGGCGGAAGATGGCAAGTGTTAAATCTGCAAGAGGAATTGCTAGAACCGCGAAAGGAAGAAGCAACGGCAGAAGCGCTGGTCCTAACTTCTCTTCGCTAATTGCATTTGGATCTACTTGGCCAGTCAAGGTAATCGCAGATGCGGCAAGCATTAGACCAAGGAACATTGACCCTGAATCCCCCATAAATATGCGGGCGGGATGCGAGTTATGTGGCAAGAAGCCGAGGCAGACACCGATTGCAATTGCGGTGATAAGCGATGGCGCACCTGCGCGGTTAAAGCCGTAAACAACTGCTAATAAGTAAGCAAAG
>JAXITH010000109.1:0-3985 GCA_034680185.1 Candidatus Planktophila sp. | reverse complement strand
CCGGCTGCAACGCAGAGCAACTTGTCGTCTCCGCCCTTTTCGTCGGTCATACGGAACATTCCGATAACGCGGCAAGAAACTACGCAGCCAGGAAATGTTGGTTCATCCAACATGATCAATGCATCAAGTGGATCGCCATCGTTGGAAAGAGTGTTCTTAACGAAACCGTAATCGTGAGGAAAGCGAGTTGCTGTAAAGAGCATGCGATCAAGACGAACTTCACCAGTTGTGTGATTGATTTCGTATTTATTGCGTGAGCCAGCTGGGATTTCAACTACAACGTCGAAGATCATAATTACCGCTCTCGTTTAGTGCTTTGGTTGGAAAGGAAAAACTTGGGGTGAACGACGGGGCTCGAACCCGCGACATCCCGGACCACAACCGGGTGCTCTACCAGCTGAGCTACGTCCACCATGTGCTGATTGAGCGCTAAGTGTACCTGTTATCTAACCTTGCTCGATATCGGGTTTATTCGCCGCTTTCAGCGCTCGGGATAAATAAGGTTGAGCGGTAATACGCCAGTTCAGCGATCGAATCTTGAATGTCGCCGAGCGCTCGGTGATTGCCGGTCTTGGCTGGGGCTGCGAAATAGGTCTTGGGATACCAACGTCGCGCCAACTCTTTGATCGATGAAACATCCACGGTCCGATAGTGAAGGTATTCGGTAAGTCGAGGCATATCGCGAGTAATGAAATTGCGATCAACGCTTACTGAATTTCCGGCTAGCGGAGATTTCCCTGCGATCGTGCCTGCTGATTCAAGATATTTAATGATTGCATCTTCGGCTTGGCTAACTGTTGTGCCGTTAGGAATTTCAGTAATCAACCCCGAAGTTGTGTGCATCTGAGTTACGTACTCGTTCATCCCCGCCAATTTTTCAGGAGTGGTTGCGATCACAAGATCGACACCTTCGCCGATGACGTTTAGGTCAGAGTCGGTCACTAAAACGGCGATCTCAACTAAGGCATCGGATGCCAGATCGAGCCCGGTCATCTCGCAGTCGATCCAGATCAGGTGGGGCAGGGGTGTTGTCATGTGCGCCTGGCTGGAATCGAACCAGCGACAACTCGCTTAGAAGGCGAGTGCTCTATCCGACTGAGCTACAGGCGCCTGCAGAGGTCGTTAGTTAATTGTACCGACTGAAGCCACTAAGGTTTTCTCCATGGCTGAGTTCATTTACACGATGAAAAAGGCGCGCAAAGCGCATGGTGACAAGGTAATTCTCGACGATGTCACCTTGATGTTTTATCCAGGAGCAAAGATCGGCGTAGTTGGCCCCAACGGCGCTGGAAAGTCAACGGTCTTGCAGATCATGGCTGGTTTGCAACAACCATCCAATGGCGAGGCATATCTGACACCTGGTTACACAGTCGGCATCTTGATGCAGGAACCAATTTTAAATGAAGATAAGAACGTAATCGATAACGTTAAAGAAGGCGTTGCCGAAACGGTGGCAATGCTCGATCGCTTTAATGCAATCAGCGATGAGATGTCACAACCTGATGCGGATTACGACAAGCTCCTTGCCGAAATGGGAACTCTTCAAGAGCAACTAGATCACCGCAATGCTTGGGAGCTAGATTCACAACTCGAACAAGCGATGGATGCACTTCGTTGCCCACCAGCTGATGCAGATGTGAAGGTTTTATCTGGTGGCGAAAAACGTCGCGTGGCGCTCTGTAAATTGCTACTCGAAGCACCAGATCTATTGCTGCTCGATGAACCAACAAACCACCTTGATGCCGAATCAGTACTTTGGCTGGAACAACATTTAAATAAATACGCTGGCGCCGTTGTCGCGATCACGCACGATCGTTACTTCCTCGACAACGTTGCGCAGTGGATCCTTGAACTCGACCGTGGTCGCGCTTATCCATACGAAGGTAACTACTCAACATATTTGGATACCAAGGCAACGCGTCTAAAGATTGAAGGACAAAAAGATGCTAAGCGCGCTAAGCGACTAAGCGAGGAACTCGAATGGGTTCGCCAGAACGCAAAGGGCCGCCAAGTTAAATCTAAGGCGCGTTTGGCTCGTTACGAAGAGATGGCCGCTGAAGCAGACAAGATGCGTAAGTTGGACTTTGATGAAATTCAGATTCCACCTGGGCCACGTCTTGGAAACGTCGTAGTTGAAGTTGAAAATCTGGTTAAGGGATTTGGCGATCGCATTTTGATCGACAACCTTTCATTCACTTTGCCACGTAACGGAATCGTCGGAGTTATCGGACCTAACGGTGCCGGAAAGACAACGCTCTTTAAAACAATTCTCGGTCTTGAAAAGGCTGATTCCGGAAATGTGAAAATTGGCGAGACAGTAAAGATTGCCTACGTCGATCAGTCTCGCGGCGGAATTGATCCAAATAAATCACTTTGGGAAGTTGTTTCAGACGGGTTGGACTTTATTAAAGTTGGCCTAGTTGAAATGCCGTCTCGCGCTTATGTTTCTGCATTTGGATTTAAAGGTCCAGATCAGCAGAAGAAAGCTGGAGTTCTTTCAGGTGGAGAACGTAACCGTTTGAACTTGGCGTTGACGCTAAAGCAGGGTGGAAATCTCTTGCTTCTCGATGAGCCTACAAACGACCTCGATGTTGAAACTCTTGGCTCGCTTGAAAACGCACTCCTGGAATTCCCGGGTTGTGCTGTTGTGATCTCTCACGATCGTTGGTTCCTTGACCGTGTAGCAACTCATATCTTGGCCTACGAAGGTGAATCAAATTGGTTCTGGTTCGAAGGAAACTTCGAATCTTACGAAGAGAACAAGATCTCTCGCCTCGGCGCAGATGCTGCACGTCCGCACCGTGCGACCTATCGAAAGCTCACTCGTTAATGAAATATGTAAGTAAGCAATTTGTTCGTTGGGATGACTTGGATGCATTTGGTCATGTCAACAACGCTAAGTATTTAACCTTTGTCCAGGAAGCACGCTTTATCTGGGCAACTGAAGAATACTCAGCGGCAATGCGCGAATCTTCACTTATTGAGATGGTTGTAGCTCGCGCGGAGATAGATTTTGTTGAGCCAATTTATGATGGCGGTCGTTTCGTTGATATCGAAACTACGGTCGAAAAGATTGGCAACAGCTCCTTCACGATGCACTTTGTTATCTCAGATGCAGGCAAGGTTTTTGCCCACGTCCGCACCGTGCAGGTTGCAGTTTCCATGGAAACTAAGAAATCACGTCCCCTTAATGACAAGGAACGTGAATTCCTCTCTCGTTACTTAGAGACTAATTAATGACAGCGGTTTCCCGTCGGATTCATCCAGCTTGGATCGCGGTTGCAGTTACCTTCGCAACGCTCATGGCCACAGCTGGATTTCGATCTGCTCCATCTGTTCTAATCGTTCCGCTCGAAGATGCCTTCGGTTGGTCACGCTCTGATATTTCTCTCGCAGTTGCAATAAACGTTCTTCTCTTCGGCTTAGTTGCACCGTTTGCTGCAGCATTGATGGAGAAGTTCGGAATCCGCAAGGTTGTTATGTCGGCTCTAACAACGGTTTCAATCGGGGCTTTCTTAACAATCTTTATTCAAGCGCCCTGGCAATTGATCGCAACCTGGGGTGTGATCGTGGGAATTGGAACCGGATCAATGGCGCTGGTATTTGCAGCAACTGTTGCAAACCGATGGTTCGTTCAAAAGCGCGGAATTGTCACCGGGCTATTAACGGCGGCAACTGCCACGGGTCAATTAATCTTCTTGCCTGGCCTTTCACACATGGCACTTACATACGGTTGGAAGTCGGTTTCGATAACTGTCGCGTCTTGTTCATTTGCAGTCGTTCCATTTATTTATTTATTACTGCGCGAGAAACCTGCTGACCTTGGTTTGCTTCCATATGGCGCACCTGCAGATTGGCAACCACCTACACCGAGCGATTTAAGCGCTGGCGCTTTAGCGATCGATACTTTGAAGCAGAGTTCAAAGAAGAAGGATTTCTGGTTTCTCTTCGGTTCATTCTTTGTCTGCGGTCTTTCAACTAGCGG
>JAXITH010000108.1:0-3987 GCA_034680185.1 Candidatus Planktophila sp. | reverse complement strand
GAAGTTGGCTGGGAAATTAAACTCGGCTTTGCCTTCGTTCTTATCGCCACTAGTTACTTGGGTAAATCCAATAGCAATTGATTGCGCATCGGCGAGCGCATCGGAAACTGATTTAAGGTCTACAGCGATCGGCTGGAGCACAAGAGTTACTTACTTCTTGATGAGTGCTACAGCTGCTTCGAGGGCGGCGCTGAGGTTATTTGCTTCTTGCGGATTGAGTTCAACGACCAGGCGTCCGCCGCCTTCTAGTGGAATACGCATGACTAGCGAGCGCGCTTCCTTGGTTACTTCCATGGGTCCATCACCAGTACGAGGTTTCATGGCTGCCATGGGGAGAACTCCTTTGATACGTAAAAATGTCGGCCAGCTTGCGCCGTTGGCTAATGCAGAGGAGAAGTATCTCGCAGAACTGGCTGAGTATGAAATCGAGGCGGGCGCTAAGCCAGACCCAAGAGGCTGGTTATGCGCGCTTTGCCCGAGGCCATAACCGCGGCCACTGATTTTTCAGGAACTCCGAGCAAGGTGGCTATCTCGCCCACGGACATCGAGCGAAGATAGTGAAGCGAGAGGATCGCCCGTTCTTCCTCGGGCAGTTGCGCTAAAGCGCCAGCCAAGGTCAAGGGGGCGGTCATAGCCCCAAGGTTACTCGCGTGGACGTAGTGATGTGGAGAGGCGAGCCAACGATATTCGCACGCCAATCCAGAGGAAAGGAGCGATTAACAGGAACTTTATGCGAGAGCACTCGATCGTTTCAGACCAATCAAAACTTGTTTTGGAATCAGATATTGGAGTTAGGAGGAATGAGCCGCTGCCTTTAAGAATTTTTCCAGTATGTACAACATCGCAAATCGCTGGTGGTTGCCAATTTGTCACGACCATTGTGTCGAGCAAGCCAAGTGTCGAAAATTTCGGATAAAACTTGTAGAGCGGTCCGGTGAATGCCGAAATTGAAGTTCCAACTCCTTCACGGATATCTGATGTAACCCAGACTTTGGTCTGCAACATCCAATCACCTTGTGATTCCCAGTCAGCGATCGCTTGCCAAGCGCGATCTTGTGAACAAGGAAGAGAAATCTTAATTCTTAAAGTATTTGCCATCTCGGTCAGCAGTTACTTTCCACTTGTCGAATTTGAGCTAGCAATTTCAAGTGCTTGATCAATGCTCTTTGCCCAATGTAATAACTCGCGTTGACCTGGTTTAACGAAGCCATGCTCTTCTAAATGTTCAATCAAAGTTGCTAGTGGCGCATATAAATCATATGGGTCTAAAACGATCACCGGCTTATTGTGAAATTTAAGAAAGCGACCTACCCAAATTTCGAATAGTTCTTCCAAGGTGCCGATACCGCCAGGCAGTGCGATAAAAGCATCCGAGAGATCTTCAATCATCGCCTTGCGATTTCGCATGGAATCCACGACGTGGAGTTCATCGCACTCTTTATCGGCGAATTCGATATCCACTAATTTTTGCGGAATTACGCCGATGGTCTTGCCGCCTGATTCGCGTGCACCGCGCGAGACCGCTCCCATCGCTGAGATATGTCCACCGCCTGAGACCAACTCCCACTTACGGCTGGCAATACCCGCGCCGAGCGAATGTGCCAACTCAATATATTTCGGGTCGATCGTTTGTGACGAAGAGCAGTAAACGGCGATACGCATGGAGGAAAGAATAGGGGTTAGGCTTATCGCATGTCTTCTTCGCATCAATCAACCGCAATCGCATCAGGCCACGGAATTGCAACCTATTCCGGTGAAACAGTTTTAGATGTCTGGTTTCCAGAGCCAAAGCTCGGTCCTTTAGTCGGCGATGCTCCAGCGGCGATTTCACAATTAATTGGCGTTGATGAAGTTAGAAAAGTAAATCGTGAACTTGTCTCGCTTGAGATTGATTTGCAGGTTGCGCCAGCTAACGCGGCAGATGCTTACCTGCGTTTACACCTGCTTTCTCACCGTTTGATTAAGCCGCATGGCGCAGTGATGGATGGAATTTTTGGATTACTCGCAAATGTTGTTTGGACTTCTGCTGGCCCATGCGCAGTTGAAGGCTTTGAAATTATTCGTGGTGCGCTGCGCGCAAAGCATGGCCACGTCACAGTCTTTGGCGTAGATAAATTCCCACGAATGGTTGATTACGTAATTCCATCTGGAGTACGCATTGCAGATGCCGATCGCGTTCGCCTAGGCGCACACCTGGCATCTGGGACAACTGTTATGCATGAAGGATTTGTGAACTTTAACGCTGGAACGCTTGGCACCTCAATGGTAGAAGGTCGCATCTCAGCTGGAGTTGTTGTCGGAGATGGCAGCGATGTCGGTGGTGGCGCATCAATTATGGGAACTCTCAGCGGCGGCGGAAAAGAAGTTATCTCCGTCGGTGAAAAATGTCTGTTAGGTGCAAACTCAGGACTTGGAATCTCACTCGGAGATAACTGCGTGATCGAAGCTGGCACTTACATTACTGCGGCATCAAAGGTGAAACTTCCTGATGGAGAAATTGTTAAAGCGGCAACTTTATCTGGTGCAAACAACCTGCTCTTCCGTCGCAACTCACTTAACGGTGGTCTAGAAGTTGTCATGCGCACTGGAACTTGGGGTGGACTTAACTCCATCCTGCATGCAAATTAATTTACGAATTACTTCAGCGAAAACCATGCCGAAGGTAGTTTGCTCCGGCTTCTAAAAGTTTCACCGCGCAGTACTGATGTCGTGCCATCCAAGGTTGTCGCTCTAATTAGCGCAACAGTGCCTGCTGGATTTAATGAGAGAACCGTTAAGGCGGCAACGTTTGGCAGCGAGAATGCCTGGGCAATTACCGCTTGTGGAATTTCGCGAGTCCATGAAGCAAAGCGAGGATTTAGCGCGCTATCTACGCTTGCGCTATCCGGAACGCTAACCGTGTACGAAGTCGCCGTTCCCCATGCGTGTTCAGAAGTTTCTGTTGCTCCACCTGATGAAGATGAGAAGTAAGCAGTAATTGGTCGACCTTTATAAGTGATTATCGAACCTGCCGTTCTATTTACGGCATCTTTCCAGAACTGCCCCCAGCGAGGCTCGCTCTCCTTGGCATAGCCAGCAAATGTTTGATCGCTGATCGTTGCGTATAAATGGCAGTCGCAGGCGGTGCGGACTTTAAAAGATTTTGCATAAGCATAGGTTCGCGAAGCGATTGCTTGCGCTTCAAGAGCTGCAGCTGGCCAAGAAGATGGAACTTCGCTGATCCCCCAGAGATATTCATCTTGCAGACGAACTGAGTTAATAATTTCGATCCGCTTTCCGAGCGTTTTATCTTTGATTACCTTAAAGACCATCTGCCCATGGCGGTAGCGATTTGTTGTGCTTCCACTTGATAAAGAGAGCACAGTCAGTGCTCCTTCTTGATAACGGGTCCCGCTCCATCGCAAAGTAAATTTTGTACCAGCGCTAACAGGTTTGGTTACAGTTCCTCTCGTTGTGCTTAGCGATATGGCGCCATCTACCAAAGATAAATTCAACGAAGTTTTACTGGGAATAGTAAGTATTGCGGGCGCGGTTTCAGTCTCACCGAGCTCGCCAGCAAATAAATTTAATTGCGCATCTTTTGAATCGCTGCGAATTTTGGCGGCGGTAAGTAAGTGTCCGATATTGATCTTAAGAATCTGCGAATCTGTTGCTGTTTCCACAACGGTACCCGAGTAGTAATACTGCAAAATTGCTGTTGCGGATTCTCCGGCAATTGCTTTCGCTCTGGCACCTATTTGGCTCATTCCAACGCCATGACCATAGCCACTACCCTGAAAAGCAAATACCGCAGGTACTTCATTTGCATTTGCCGTATTAGTCAGAAAGATTGATGGAGTAAACGAAAATGTGATTGCAGCCGATAGAGCAATCAGAAAATTCTTAGACATCCTCATTTGCAGCTGCGCTCTTTCCAACCTGCATAAATTCGCGATATTGCTTGATTACCTCTGCGGGGTTACCGCGGGCCATCAACTTTCCTTTATG
>JAXITH010000107.1:0-4002 GCA_034680185.1 Candidatus Planktophila sp. | reverse complement strand
TCCACGTAATGCTCCGAACCGCACTGCACTCGGCGTAATGTCGCTGACATTTATGTTGGTGGCGCTGATCAACGGCGGTAACGACATCATCGCGACAACATTTGATTTAACCATCAACCAGATCATGTGGTTCTCGCGAATTGGAATCTTTTTACTACCTCCAATTGCTTTCGTGGTCACCAAGCGCCTCTGCCTATCGCTACAGCGCGCAGATCGTGAACTCGTTCTTCATGGACGCGAAACCGGTCGCCTGGTAATGATGCCGCAGGGTGAATTCGTTGAAGTGCATGAACCAATCTCTCCTGAGAAGGCTTGGTTGCTAACTCAACACGAACAGAATCCACCTCTTGCTCTTGAAGAGCACGATGCCAGTGGAGTTCGTCGCCCTAAGGCGCTTAAGAACAAGTTGCGTGCCCGTCTAAGTAAGGCGCACGCAGTCTCGGTTCCGAAGGCAACTGCGGAAGATCTAAAGCAGATTGAACATCACTAATTAAAGATCGTTAGTAGATAACCCCTTAGCACTTGGCTAGGGGGTTATTTATTTTCGCAAATTGCCTTTAATCTGACCAAGCTCTTTGCAATCCACTTTGGGTTATGCGCCATTCCACCGGTGAAGTTAAGCCACTTACGTGCATAGACCGGGATTTCGCGAGCGTCAAAAGTCTCCACGACTAAGGTGCCACCGCTAGGGGTTGGTAACAGTTCATAGCTCCAGGTCCACTTCATTAAGTGACACCAAGAAATTTTTCTACCCTCTTCGAATGTAACTACAGTGTTGGTAATTCGATAGGGCACGCGGATCTTCATCGCCATTCCGAACTTGGCACCTAAGTGAAGACGAGCAGGCCCTGAGATACTCCCCTGCAGCGTGCCTGAACCATCAAAGAGTTGGTGGCAGCGAGGATCAGTGATCAGATCGAAGATCTGTTGCGCTGGGGCATCGATTTCAATGCGAGCCGATGAAAGATATGGAGAATCAGTTTCTAATATCTCGGCTCGAACTTTATCCATTAGCGTAAGGAGAACGCGGTGTTAGTGAGATGCGCTATCAGTGAGCGGCTTCTCGTACTCGGTCACGAAACCGATGATGCTGATCACAAGAGCACCGAGTGAGATCAGAGTTAGCCACCAACCAATAAGAAGTGAAAGGCCCATGGCCATAGCGCTAGCTGCAACCGGAAGCGGCCACCATGAATGAGGGCTATAGAAACCGAGTTCGCCTGCGCCATCTGCAATTTCAGCGGTTGGACGATCTTCAGGAAGGATTTGTCCGATGCGCTTTTGCGTAAACCAAACATAGAAGCCAACCATGCCTGCAAGGCAGGCAGCCAAAATCATTCCGGTGATACCAACAGCTTCGCCGCCAACGTAGTAATACAAAATCGCCATTGCTACATAGAAAACGCTAAGACCTGAGAAGAGTTGCCAATTAGTTTTCATTGGGAATTAATGGCCTTCCGTCTTGATGTGCGGGTGGTGGAGATCAAAAGCCGGACGTTCTGAACGAATGCGTGGCATTGTCAAGAAGTTGTGGCGTGGTGGTGGGCAAGAAGTTGCCCATTCGAGGGATGAGCCATAGCCCCAAGGATCATCGCAATTAACTAGCGGTGACTTGCGGGTGATCCAAACGTTTACGAAGAATGGAATCATCGAAAGTGCTAGGAGCGCCGATCCAATTGTTGAAATCATATTCATTCCAGTAAATCCATCGGTGGCAAGATAATCAGAGTAGCGACGTGGGAATCCCTTAATTCCGAGCCAGTGTTGGATCAAGAACGTTGTGTGGAAACCGAAGAAGAGAGTCCAGAAGTGGATCTTTCCGAGGCGCTCGTTGAGCATGCGTCCGGTCATCTTTGGCCACCAGAAGTAGAAACCGGCGAACATTGCAAAGACCACGGTTCCAAAGAGAACGTAGTGGAAGTGCGCAACAACGAAGTATGAGGCAGAGACTGCGAAGTCCATTGGTGGTGAAGCCAGAATGATCCCGGTGATTCCGCCAAAAAGGAATGTAACTAGGAAGCCCATTACCCAGAGCATTGGGGTTTCAAAGGTCACGTGGCCACGCCACATGGTGCCGATCCAGTTGAAGAACTTCACACCAGTTGGAACACCGATAAGGAATGTCATAAAGGAGAAGAAGGGCAGGAGAACTTGTCCGCTAGCAAACATATGGTGCGCCCAAACTGCGACTGAGAGCGCAGAGATTGCAATGGTTGCAGCGATCAAACCCTTGTAACCAAAGATTGGCTTGCGGCTAAAGACCGGCAAAATTTCAGTTGCGATACCGAAGAATGGCAGCGCGAGAATGTAAACCTCAGGATGTCCGAAGAACCAGAACAAGTGCTGCCAGAGCATCGCTCCGCCATTTGCTGGATCAAAGATATGCGTTCCAAAGAGTCGATCTGATTCGAGTGCCAACAAAGCTGCAGCCAGTGGCGGGAATGCAAGCAGCACCAAAATAGAAGTTAGAAGAACGTTCCAAGAGAAGATAGACATGCGGAACATCGTCATACCCGGTGCGCGCATTGTGAAGATGGTCGTAATGAAGTTAACGCCACCCAAAATAGTTCCAAGACCAGAAACTGCTAGACCGATAACCCAGAGATCGCCACCGATGCCAGGTGAATAGGTCGAGTTAGCAAGTGGTGCGTATGCGGTCCAACCAAATGAGGCCGCTCCACCTGGAGTTAAGAAGCCAGCAACAGCGGTAACGCTTCCAAACAAAAAGAGCCAGAACGAAAGCATGTTTAAGCGAGGGAAGGCAACATCTGCGGCGCCGATTTGTAGCGGCATTATTACGTTCGCGAAACCAACAAAGAGCGGTGTGGCAAACATCAGCAACATGATTGTGCCGTGCATTGTGAAGATTTGGTTGTACTGCTCGTTGCTCAAGAACTGCATTCCTGGACGGGTTAACTCAGCGCGCAAGAAGAGTGCCAAGAGTCCGCCTATTAGGAACCAAGCAAATGTCGTAATTAAGTACAAATAACCGATCGTCTTGTGATCGGTTGAGGTAATCCACTTTACAAAGTTCTTACCTTTACGAGATGGCGCAGCCACCGTTGGGGTGATCGTTGGACGTTCTGCATATGTGGTCATGCTGCGCTCGCCTTCAGAGTTTCGAGATAAGCCTTGTATTCACTTGCTGTTACAACTTTTACAGTGAAGAGCATTTGTGCGTGATTTCGACCGCAGAGAATGTTGCAACGACCCGGATAAGTTCCGAGTTTGTTGGCAGTGAACTCGAGGCTATTTGTTACACCTGGCAAGTTCTGCATTTGAATCATGAATGCTGGGATCCAGAAACCGTGCACAACGTCATTGGATGTAATTGTGTAGCGAACCTTCTCGCCTACTGGGACAACCAGGGTCGGAGGCTGTGCTGGAGTTCCAGTGACAACTGCCTTCGGACCAGCTTCGGGATAACCAAATTGCCAAGACCACTGGATACCTTCAACTGTGATCTCGTGTGCGTAATTAGTTGTCTTCTCAACAATCTTGGTCTCTTTGACTACCGTGTAATAGAAGAGAACTGCCACGATGATAAACGGAATAATTGTGTAAGCGATTTCAACTGGAATGTTGTACTGAGTCTGTTTTGGAAATTCGCCTTTGCTCTCTTTTGCGCGGTGAAAGATCGCCGGCCAGATGATCAAGATAAAGGTAATTACTCCGACTACTCCGGCAGCGATCCAGGCGCCTTGCCAAAGAGATAGTGAAATATCGTTGACGCTAGAAAGGCCCTCTTCGTATCCAAGTCCTGAAACTTTGGAGCATCCGCTGAGTAAAAGTACGAGCGGGGCGGCGAGAAGGAGCAAGGCGCGCGAGCGGCGCGAGCGGTGTTGGGCGGACATAAGCCTAAGGATAGTCCGCTAATTCGGTCTTAGTCGCATTGGCTAGTAGCGTTACCTGGGTGGTTCGAGTCACAGGAAACTTTCAATCAGAGACAGCACTCAATTCCCTTGCGGCCCAAGCCCTGATAGCGGCGCTAGATAGCGGTTG
>JAXITH010000106.1:0-4002 GCA_034680185.1 Candidatus Planktophila sp. | reverse complement strand
GGGAACAGCAGTTTTTGATCCAAATGGAGATCCAGTTGGAAAAGTTCGCGATGCAGTAGCAACGTTGCGCAGCAATAATCAGCCTCCTCGCATTCTCGGTCTAGTTGTTGAAGTTCCATTGCGTCGTCGGGTTTTCGTACCCATTACTCGTGTTACTTCCATCGAGTCAGGTGCCGTCGTAATTACAGGTTTAGTAAATATGCGCCGCTTTGAATCGCGCGCTGGTGAAATGTTGGTACTTGGCGAACTTCTTGATCGTTCGATCACGCTTGTCGATTCCGGCGAAAATGTTGTCGTTGAAGATATGGGTATGGAGCAAACACGAACCGGTGATTGGTTTATCAATCGAGTTCACATCATGAAAAAGGGCAGCGGACTTCGCCGAAAAGGCGCTACGTCGACTGTGCAATGGGAAGAAGTAACTGGCTTTGCTCTTCCAGAACATAATCAAGGCGTAACAAATCTGCTTTCCACAATCAGTAACTTGCGCGCCGCAGACCTTGCTTCGGTAATTCAAGACCTGGCACCTAAGCGCCGCCTAGAAGTTGCTCGCGCACTAGATGATGAGCGCCTGGCAGATGTACTTCAAGAGATGGATGAAGCAGAGCGAGTTGCGCTTCTTGCTGAACTTGAAGGTGAGCGCGCCGCCGATGTCCTCGGTGAGATGGATCCTGATGACGCAGCAGATCTTCTGCGCGAAGTCGGAGAAGAAAAGGCGCAAGCACTGATTGATTTGATGGAACCAGAAGATGCTGAAGATGTTCTGCGTTTGATGACCTACGAAGATTATTCAGCAGGCGGAATGATGACGACTGAACCAATTGTTATGAGCGCTGATTATTCAGTTGCAGATGCACTTGCCAGCGTCCGAGCCCGCGAAGTATCTCCCGCGCTTGCCTCACAAGTCTTTGTCTGTCGCCAGCCACTTGAAACACCTACTGGTCGTTACATCGGATTAGTTCATTATCAGCGTTTGCTTCGCGAACCGCCATCAACTTTATTGGGTTCAATCGTTGATACCGATACGCAAGGGTTAAATCCCAACGCTTCTTTACATGAAGTTTCGTCATACTTAGCTAGCTATAACTTGCTATCTGTACCGGTTGTAGATGCTAATGAGCGTCTACTTGGCGCAGTTACAGTCGATGACGTGCTCGATCACTTGTTGCCTGAAAACTGGCGTCTCGAGCATCGCGACTCAACTCGCGGTACTGGTCCAAAGTTAAATCTCGCAGATGTCGCAGGTTCAGAAGTAAGCGAAGAAGATATTGAGTTAGATCACGAGATGGAAGAGGAGGCGCGTTAATGGCACGTTCAATCACACCACGTAATAACGGTCTCGACACTCCGCGTGAATCACGTCGTTCTATCCGTCCAAATTACGATCCAGAAGTTTTTGGTCGCCTTTCAGAACGTTTTGCTCGCTTTCTCGGTACTGCGCGCTTCCTTGTCTACATGACAGTCTTTGTTCTGTCTTGGGTACTTTGGAATTCGCTCGCACCTGTGGATCTTCGCTTTGATGACTACCCATTCATCTTCCTTACTTTGATTCTCTCGCTGCAAGCTTCTTACGCTGCTCCATTGATCTTGTTAGCGCAAAATCGTCAAGCAGACCGCGATCGCATTTCGCTAAATGAAGATCGTGCGCAGAATGCGCGCTCAATTGCGGATACTGAATACCTAACCCGAGAATTGGCGAGCTTACGAATTTCACTTGGTGAAGTTGCCACACGAGATTTCTTGCGAAGTGAACTAGAAGACTTGGTTAAAGAGTTACGTACTAAGCCCGAGTCTGACGCCAAGTAAAGAGTTACTTCTTACTACTAGCTTTTCGGCAATCGCTGAAATTGCTTGTGCGCTAGGTGAATCAGGCTCTGCAATAACAACGGGTGCTCCATTATCTCCGCCAGTGCGCAGGTCGGTGCTAAATGGAACCTTTCCTAACAGCGGAACATCACTGCCAACTAAATTTGAAAGACGTGCTGCAGTTTCTTCGCCCCCGCCTTCGCCAAAGAGCGAGATCTCATCGCTGCAATTTGGGCAAGGAAACGAAGACATATTTTCAATTACACCGATTACGCGCTGATGAATTTGGTGTGCAATACGACCGGCGCGTTCGGCGACTTCGGCTGCAGCAACCTGTGGTGTTGTAACAACGACAATCTCTGAGGTTGGAATCAATTGGCCAAGTGAGATCGCTAGATCGCCTGTTCCGGGAGGTAGATCAATCAAGAGCAGATCTAGATCTCCCCAGTAGGCATCAGAAAGCAATTGTTCAAGCACGCGGTGGAGCAACGGCCCGCGATAGGCAACAGCATCGGCGCGTTCTGGTTTAAACATCTCCATAGATACAACTTTTACGCCGTATGCCTCAAGTGGAATAAACATTTGATCGATCGCAGTTGGACGCTGTCCCATCAACCCCATCAAACGTGGAATTGAGTGGCCGTATACGTCAGCATCCAAAATTCCCACACGTAAACCTTTGCGTGCGGCAGCTACTGCCAAGTTAGTGGTCAGCGAAGATTTACCAACCCCACCCTTACCTGAAGCTACTCCGACTACACGAGTTAACGATTCTGGTTGGGCAAATGGAATAAATTTCTCACGGCCGCCGCGCAACAACTTCTTTACATTATTGCGTTGCTCTTCACTCATTACACCGAAGATTATTTCAACGCTTTCAATTTCAGCGACCTTCATGACAGCTTCGGTAATGTCGCCACGTAAACGATCTTGCATAGGGCAACCGGAAATTGTTAGAAGGATGTGAAGTTTTGCAATCGATCCGGAAATTTCCACTGAATCAACCATGCCGAGTTCTGGCAGAGGGCGATGGAGTTCTGGATCTGAGACTGTCGCTAGAGCGGCGTTTACTTGATCGAAGACGGAATTACTTGCGCTCACAGTAAATCCGGATCAATCTTCGCTTTGATTTTTGGGGTCTTTTCAGCGGCATCAACTTCGTCGAGGGCGTTAGCTATATGTTTTTTAATAAAAGTTTTTGGGCGAAGATCAGATGGTGAGAGATCTTCAAATCCTGGCCCAAGATTTTCGCGTAGCTCTGTGGTTGCGTTATTGGCCATGGCGCGAATCTTCTTAATCAATTTGGCAAAATCAACCGCCAGATGCGGAAGCCGTTCTGGCCCAACCAAGATCACGGCGAGAACAGCTAGGCCGAAGATCTCACCTGCGCCGAAATCGAAGAACATAGTTGTTGATACTACTCGGTTATCTCGTAGAGGAAAGTCGACTACTTGCCAGCGGTAAGCGTTACGGAAGCTGTGGCAGTTACTCCATTGCGAATGTAGGTAAGTTGCACAGTATCCCCAACGCTCTTTGAACGAATCGCAACAATTAATTCTTCTGCTGAAGCGATTGAGCGGCCATCAAATTTTGTAATTAGATCCCCCGCTTTTAAGCCAGCTTTGGCAGCAGGTCCGCCCGGCAAGATGGCTTTATCGTTCTTGGCAATTAGCGCACCATCTTCTTCAAATTTCATATCGATTGATACGCCAAGAACTGGATAAGTTGCTTTGCCATTCTTGATCAACTGATCAGCTGTTTTGCGCGCCTGGTTGATTGGAATCGCAAATCCCAAACCAATTGATCCGGATTGAGATCCAAATGATGATCCAAGCGTTGCAATAGCTGAGTTAACGCCGATTACTGCACCTGTGGAATCTACGAGAGGTCCACCAGAGTTTCCAGGGTTAATCGCCGCATCTGTTTGAAGAGCGTTAATAAAAGAGTTATCGCTACCAGTTTCGCCGGCGGTGACTGCGCGATCTTTGGCGCTAATGATTCCAAGGGTCACCGTTCCGGAAAGTCCGAGAGGTGAACCAATCGCAATTACCGAATCGCCCACGGCAACCTTGTCACTATCGCCAAGTTGTAGCGCGGTTAGACCGGTTGTTGCAATCTTTAAAACCGCTAAGTCGTATGACGAATCACGTCCAACAACTTTTGCAGAGTACTCCTGGCCGTTATTTAAAGTTACCT
>JAXITH010000105.1:0-4002 GCA_034680185.1 Candidatus Planktophila sp. | reverse complement strand
GGGGCTCGTCTTCGGTGTTAAAGCTGGAGAAGTTGATTCAGAGATGCGACGCCAAATAAAAGCGATGTCTTACGGGCTGGCTTACGGTTTGAGTTCTTATGGCCTGGCTGCGCAATTAGATTTATCACCACCTGCTGCACAGGATTTGATGGATCGTTACTTCCAGCGTTTTGGTGGAATTCGTGATTACTTAAGTAGCGTTGTAGAACAAGCGCGTAAGGTCGGCTATACCGAAACCGTTATGGGACGCCGCCGTTATCTCCCAGATTTAATGCACGATAATCGCCAGCGCCGTGAAATAGCAGAACGTATGGCCCTTAACGCACCGATTCAAGGATCTGCTGCGGACATCATTAAACAAGCAATGCTAAATGTTGAAGGCGCGCTTAAAAAAGAGAAACTTAAATCTCGACTCTTGCTTCAAGTCCATGATGAGTTAATTCTGGAAGTTGTTACAGGTGAGGAGGAACCCGTAACGAGCCTGGTGCGTCGCGAGATGGGTTCTGCTTATCCACTTCGTGCACCACTAGATGTGAGCGTTGGAATGGGTAAGAGCTGGAACGAAGCCGCTCACTAATTGTTTTGAATTAGGAATTATTTCGTGGTTGGAGAGTTATCTGACATCGCCGCTAAATCTTCTTCATCAGTAGGTATTCGATCTGCAGCCGCTAAACGCTTGCGACCTAAGGTAAGAATAATAAATCCGGTGATTATGGTGAAAGTCGTAATTGACAACGCAAATCTTGGAGAATAAGTCTCAGCGATCCACCCACCAGCGGCAGAACCAATGGACATCAACGTACCTTCAACTGTCCAAATCCATCCCATCATTCCAACTGCCGAACCTTTTGGACGAACCGCTTCCATAACTTCCCAATAGAAGACTTGGATAGTTCCGCCAACTAGCCCAAGGAAGGCTCCGGCAATAACCATCGACCATCCTGGGTAGGTGAAGAGAATCGGAATAGAAATGAATATCCAAATAAAGTAGGTAAGTCGCATCGCTTTTAGAGCAGAGACTTTCTTGGAAACCAAACCACCTAGTAATCCACCGATCACATTTGCGATTCCCATCGCGGTAAATACCCAAGCAGTTCGGTGGGGAACACCTTCTAGGGTTGCAAATGCTGGAACGGCTACATCGAAAACGCCCCAACCAAAACCGATAAAGCAACCCTCGATCATCAATAGTTGAATCGCCTTGTTTTTCCAGAGCGAGGTGTGGTTCTCATCCTTCTTCTCAGGCACCCAATCGCGCGAAACCTTAGTTAGCGCAAGTGCGCCACCACCGACCATCATAAATATTGCAGCGACAACGAGCGCGCTTCCAGGTCGTGACGAAAGGGCGAGTGAAGTTGCAACCACTGGCCCGATGACTCCGGCAGTGCTCATGACAGATGTATCAACGGCATATGCAGTGCGCAAGAAATCTTCTGGAACAACTTTCTTCCAGAGTGGTCGTACCGAGAGATTAATTGGGGGAGCGCTAATACCCATAATGAATGCAGCGATAAGAATCGCATTGCGATTTTCCATCGTATTTAAAATAATCATCATTGAGGCATAACCTGGAACAAAGATACGTAGCGGCCATTTCTGACCGTAACGATCCATGAGCGAACCGCGGAGACCCGCAGTGGCAGCTCCAGCCAGAGAGTTAATACCAATCGCCAAGCCGGCTACTGCAACAGATCCGGTTGCATCTTCAGTTTTGAAAAATATTGCCAGCGCGACCATGCCGTATGAAACTCGCGCCGGAAAAGCCGCGAGTACCAAGACCCAAACGTTGGGAATTGCAAAGAGTTCTTTGTAGCGCTTCATTTGCCGTTAGTTTACGCCTGACTATTAGACGGATTTGCCCTATTCACCGCCAAAACCGTACGCTTACGCCCGTTCGCCAGAATGGTTCTGGAGTCCTATTACTTTCTATCCCTACGGAGCAACTTGAGCACATCATCACCAGTCGTAGCAGTTAACGACATCGGATCAGCAGCAGATTTCCTTGCAGCAATCGAAGGCACAATCAGAAATTTCAATGACGGCGATTTGGTCGTCGGAACAGTAGTCCAAGTAGATCGCGAAGAAGTTCTTCTTGATATTGGTTACAAGACAGAAGGCGTAATTCCTTCACGCGAACTCTCAATCCGCCACGATGCAGATCCAAATGACATTGTTAAGGTCGGCGACCGCATTGAAGCGCTCGTTCTCCAAAAGGAAGATAAAGAAGGCCGCACAATTCTCTCTAAGAAGCGCGCACAGTACGAGCGCGCCTGGGGCGAAATCGAAGGCAAGAAAGAACGAGACGAAGTTGTCGTCGGTACAGTTATTGAAGTCGTTAAGGGTGGCTTGATCGTTGATATCGGTCTACGCGGCTTCTTGCCAGCATCACTCGTGGAAATGCGTCGTGTACGCGATCTAACTCCTTACATCGGTAAGGAAGTTGAAGCGCGCATTATCGAACTCGATAAGAACCGTAACAACGTTGTTCTTTCACGTCGTGCATTCCTTGAGCAGACCCAATCAGAGTCACGCACTACTTTCTTGAACCAGCTTCAAAAGGGTCAAGTTCGTACAGGCGTAATTTCATCGATCGTTAACTTCGGTGCATTCGTTGACCTTGGTGGCGTAGATGGTCTTGTTCACGTATCAGAGCTTTCATGGAAGCACATTGATCACCCAGGTGAAGTTGTTGAAGTTGGCGATGAAGTAACCGTAGAAGTTCTAGAAGTTGACTTCGAGCGTGAGCGCGTATCACTTTCCCTCAAGGCAACCCAAGAAGATCCTTGGCAAGCATTTGCTCGCACCCACACAATCAATCAAGTTGTTCCGGGCGTTGTTACAAAGCTAGTTCCTTTCGGAGCATTTATCCGTGTTCACGAAGGAATCGAAGGCTTAGTTCACATCTCAGAGCTAGCTGAACGCCACGTAGAAATTCCAGAGCAGGTTGTTGCTGTAGATGACGAACTATTTGTAAAGATCATTGATATTGATCTTGAGCGTCGTCGCATCTCACTTTCTCTAAAGCAAGCCAATGAAGGACACGAAGTTGAGATCGAAGCATTCGATCCAACTCAATACGGAATGGCTGCTCGTTACGATGCTGAAGGAAACTTCATCTACCCAGAAGGTTTCGATCCTGATACTCAGGAATGGAAGCCAGGCTTCGATGCACAACGTGAAGAATGGGAGCGCCAGTACCAAGAGGCGCAGACTCGCTTCCTTGCGCATAAGAAGCAGAAGGCGGAAGCTAAGGCAGCAGATGCTGCAGCCCCTGCTGCAGAAGAAGTTGTTGCGGAAGCAGCTGCTGAGTAATTTAATTAAATTAAGAAAAGGCTCACCTTCGGGTGGGCCTTTTCTTATGCTCGCAGATATCAAGCTAGAGGTAGAGTTGGCGATATGTTGATCGTTGCTCTTACTGGAGGAATTGGCGCAGGTAAATCACTCGCTGCGCAGTACTTCTCTGAACTCGGGGCAAGAGTTGTAGATGCCGACCAACTTGCGCGCGTCGCAATTGAACGGGGTAGCGAAGGTTTTGATGAAGTTATTTTGCGTTTTGGCGAAGAGATAACCCGCAACGGAGATATTGATCGCAAGGCGCTTGCTGAAATTATCTTTGCCGACCCCAAGGCTAAGCAAGATTTAGAAGCGATTATCCATCCTCGAGTGCGCGAACTCTTTTCTGAAGTAGTCGCAGATTTAGCTGCAGATGAGATTCTTATCTATGAAATTCCACTTCTTGTAGAGACTTCCGCAGCAGGGAATTTTGATCTAGTGATAACAGTTGAGGCCGATCTAGAGATCCGTAAAGAGCGGTTGCGTAAACGCGGAATGTTCATCTCCGAAATTGAGAGACGGATAGCCACTCAGGCGAGTAGCGAAGAGCGGATGGCGTTGGCAGATTACGTGATCGTCAATGACGGGGATGAAGATAGCCTGCTGCGAGCGGTAGAAAACCTCTGGGAGGAATTACCGAGCCGAGCGAAGTAGGCTAGGAAAATGCGC
>JAXITH010000104.1:0-4040 GCA_034680185.1 Candidatus Planktophila sp. | reverse complement strand
GTGCTCTCACTTCCACTTTATCTATTGGCTGGCCTGTCCCGCCGCCGCCGTTTGATGTCACAAGAAGCAGCGCTTAAGTACTTCCTACTCGGAGCTTTTGCATCAGCATTCTTCTTGATGGGCGTTGCTTATCTTTATGGCTTCTCTTCATCAGTAACTTTCTCTGGAATCCATGCCGCAGTTATTGGCGGAACCGGAAACGATATTTATCTATTGCTTGGAATTGCCTTCATCTCAATCGGCCTACTATTTAAAGTCGGCGCAGTTCCTTTCCATGCCTGGTCTCCAGATGTTTACCAAGGCGCTCCAACAGCAGTAACAGCATTTATGGCTGCGGCAACAAAAGTTGCTGCATTCGGTGCAATGCTCCGTATCTTCTACGTTTCATTCGCTGAGGCCTATTGGCAATGGCGCCCAGCGATCACCGCTATCGCTGTAGTAACGATGGTCTTTGGCTCCCTTGTGGCGATTGCACAGCGCGATGTAAAGCGCATGCTTGCTTACTCATCAATAGCGCACGCAGGCTTCTTGCTTGCAGGCGTTATCGCACTCAATAAATCAGGTTTACAAGCAACAATCTTCTACCTTTTCGCATATGGCGTAGCCACTGTCGGAGCCTTTGGAATCGTTACCTTGGTTCGCGATTCTGCAGGCGAAGTTACCGACTTAAATCGTTGGAGCGGTCTTGGAAAGCGCTCACCTTGGGTGGCAACAGCATTTGCTGGATTCTTGCTCGCCTTTGCAGGTATCCCACTAACCAGCGGATTTATTGGAAAGTTCTCGATCTTCTCAGCAGCTTACGAAAGTGGTTCAACGGTAATTCTGATTACTGGTGTTCTTTCTTCAGCAATTGCTGCCTTCTTCTACATCCGCGTAATTGTTTTGATGTTCTTCAAAGATCCAATTGAAGATGGAACAAGCGTGGTTATTCCATCCGTTTACACAAAGATCACTGTTGGACTTTCAGCGGTAGCAACCTTCGCACTTGGAATTTATCCAACGCCTTTGATTAACTTCATTCAAAGCACAGCTGCGTTCCTTCGCTAATGTCATCGCTCGGCATACCTGATCTAGATCCTGCGCTTGAGGCAGATCTTGCTATTGGTATGAAGGGCGTCGAACATCTTCTGCGCGAACATATCAAGGGCGATTACCCACTTGTTGAAGAGACTTCACGTCACTTGGTGGCCGCTGGCGGAAAGCGCTTACGTCCACTTTTAACCCTGATCTCTTCATACTTTGGAGATCCAAAACGTAAAGAAGTTATTCCTGCTGCAGTCGTTTGCGAGTTAACACACTTAGCAACCCTGTATCACGATGATGTTATGGATGAAGCACCTCTGCGCCGCGGAGTTGAAAGCGCCAATAACCGCTGGGGAAATACCATCGCAATTTTGACTGGCGACTATCTTTTTTCTAAAGCATCAGATTTGCTCGCAGATCTTGGCCCAGAAGCGGTTCGTCTACAGGCCCGAACATTTGAGCGTTTGGTAATTGGTCAGATTATGGAGACACAAGGACCACAAAATGGCGAAGATCCTTTGGCGCATTACCTGCGCGTGGTGGGGGATAAGACTGGTTCTCTGATTGCAACAAGCGCAAGATTTGGTGCGATGCTTTCTGGCGCTCCACGCGAAACTGTTGAAACACTTACAACTTTCGGTGAGCAGATCGGAATCGCATTCCAATTGGCAGATGATGTTATTGATATCGCCAGCGAATCCAACCAATCTGGAAAGACGCCAGGAACAGATCTACGCGAAGGTGTTCCAACGCTGGTTACCTTAAATGTCATGGCCTCTACAAAACCAGAAGATGCCGAGTTAAAGCGTTTGTTGAGCGCACCGATTCATGACGAAGATGTAGTGCAGCAAGTTCTACGTGAACTGCGTTCGCATGAAGGTTTGCAACAAGCTCGCCAACAGTTACATCAGATCGCAAAAGATGCTCGAACTGCGCTTGGTCCGCTTCCGGTAAATCCAGCAACCGGTGCGCTCTTTTCGCTATGCGATGCTGTTGTTGACCGCTCTGCCTGAGCGAAGCAAATCAATTGCTAACGTTGTTAGCGCCATCCAAATAAAGATAAATCCAACCCAGCGAGCTGTTGGCATCGCCTCGTGATTTACCCAGACTCCAATCGAGAATTGAATCGTTGGAGTTATATATTGCAGTAAACCAATTGTTGTAAATGGCAATCGAGTTGTTGAGCCATTAAATAGCAAGAGAGGAATTGCGGTAACAGCGCCTGCGCTAATTAGAAGAATCGTTAGCCCAGCGCCATGACCAAATTGCCCGTCACCTTGAGAACCAATAAAGATTAGATAAGCGCAATAAGGGATAAATGCGATCAACGTTTCGATTGCCAGGCCTTCAAGTGCACCGAGTCCAAGCTGTTTCTTAATTAGGCCGTAACTACCCCAAGAAAGCGCCAGTCCAAGTGCGACCCATGGGAGGCGACCGTAATCAACAGTAAGAACTACGACCCCGATAGTCGCAATTGATACTGCAGCCCACTGAAGTGGACGCATCTTCTCTTTTAGCAGAATTACGCCAAAGGCGATGATTATCAAAGGATTTATGTAATAGCCAAGAGAGGCTTCTACGACGTGGCCATTGTTGGTTGCCCAGATGTAAATCAACCAGTTGATGGAAATAAGTATCGTCGTTGTAAAAAGTTTTATGGCAACTCTTGGTCGTTTAAATGTGGCCAGAGTTGATTTAAGAGCCTTGGTAAGAGACAGAACGATAATGCAAAAGACCATCGTCCAAACGGCACGGTGAGAGACGATCTCTAGGGGATTAGCCGGTTCAAGCAACGGCCAGTAAAGAGGAAACATCCCCCAAAGCACATATGCACTTACCCCGTAAACGAGGCCAAGTTTCTCTTTATTCAATTAACGGAAGTTCACGAATTGAACTGCGAAATCCCACTTACCTTCTTTAATCATTGCCATTGTGGCTTGTAGGTCATCACGGCTCTTGCTTGTAACGCGCAGTTCATCGCCTTGGATCTGAGATTTAACAGATTTTGGACCTTCATCGCGTAAGAACTTTGCAATCTTCTTTGCGTTCTCAGTTGAGATACCTTCTTTAAGAGGGCAAGAGATCTTGTAGATCTTTCCAGAAAGTTGTGGTTCGGCTGGATCAATATGCTTTAGTGAAACTCCGCGCTTAATCATCTTGTCTTTGATAACTTCTAGAGTTGCCTTGGCACGTTCTTCGGTGTCGGCTTCGATATTGATTTTCTCGCCAGCCATTTCAATTTTTGCACCCGTATTCTTAAAATCGAAACGGGTATCAATCTCACGAATGGCTTGATTAATTGCGTTATCAAGTTCCATGCGATCGATCTTTGAAACAACATCGAAACTGCTATCGGCCACGATTGACCCTCCTTGAAAGTGATTCAAAATATTTACAGAGGCTTAGATTATCGGTTTACTAGGTGAGGTGAAATTTCCCTGAAAATCAGCCTAATTTGCCGATTACCTCTGGCAAAAAAATTGAGGTAATCTAGCGCCCGCCGTAAAAGTATGACCCTGGCGGGTTGCCCGAGCGGCCAATGGGAGGGGACTGTAAATCCCCCGGCTCTGCCTTCGAAGGTTCAAATCCTTCACCCGCCACCAGACTTATCTCAGACACCTATCACTTACTTATCTAGGCCATACCAAGCGCTGGCTGACCCCCACATAACCGCCTCACGAGTTGCAAGGCCATGGCGTTGCAACGTTAATTCAAAATCTGAAATCAACTTTTCTAAAGTTACAAATTGACGATCTACCGGAAAATTACTTCCCCACATAACTCTCTCTGGAGTGAACAATTCAAGTGCGGTATTTACCAAAGTATCCAACATAGTTATCGACCAATTGCGGTGGTACATATACAAACCACTGAGTTTGATCGCTATGTTTTCATATCTAGCTAATTTAGCCATTTCAGCTTTCCAATGCGCGAAATCAGATTGATTAAAATCGATAGGCATTAGAAAGTGATTTATTGTCATCTTAGTCTGTGGAAATTCTCTAGCTAATTCCGCT
>JAXITH010000103.1:0-4064 GCA_034680185.1 Candidatus Planktophila sp. | reverse complement strand
GGTGCGAACGGTCACATCACGGCTTGCACGGTAGTTAAGAATTCGACCAGTTGAATTTCCGTTAACCCATTCTTCTTGGCCATAGGTTGAAACGGGTCCAAGAGTCAGCGCTTCTGTTGGAATGCCGCCATCAGTTAAATATTTGGTGACTGCTTCAACATCGTTGCCCACCTTGGAAACTGCGTCAGCCACCTTTGGACGAGAAAGCGATACCGAGAGGGTCCATACCGCGTTATCAGCGACAGCTTCGGTGCGCGCAGAACCTGTAACAACGATTCCGTTTTCAGCGCGGGTTGAAATACCCCAGCCAATCTTTACCAAACCACCGAATAAGGCGACGGCGAGAATTAAAACGGAGGCAAATAAAGCGATCGCTTTACGTCGTTCAATTTGGATAATTGGGCTCTCTGGGATTGTCATAAGTTGAGTATATATCTTTCTTTATTCTTAAAATAAATTAAATTGCCCGGAGTTGAATAATCTGATCGATTTCCACTTCTCTAAATGGGGCTAACTCTCTTTCCCATTGATTTCCCAGGATTTCATCTATCGCATCGCGAATTGATATCTCATCAAAACCTTTTGCGAGCGCATCCATTATTTGATGTTCGGTCACAACAACGTTTCCAAGTCCATCAATACTTGCGCGATGAATGCCGAGCTCGGGAGTTGAACGATAAAACTCTCCCCCGAGTTCGGATTCTTCGCGAACTTCAAATCTCAAGTAGTGCCAACCACGAAGTGCAGATGCAATCTTCGCGGCGCTTCCTCGCACATCTCGAAATTCAACTGTTGTTCTATATGTACCTGGCGCGCACGGTTGATCGCGCCATTGCAAAGTAAGCCAAGTTCCTAAGATTGATTGCAAGCCCCATTCAATATGCGGGCGTAGCGCATTAGGTGCGCTATGTATGACAAGTAAACCGGCGACAGATTCCTTTAAACGGTCTCTATTTGCACCAGATGGGTGTAGCTCTTGCATTGAAAAACTCCTAGTTAGAAACTTGTAAGTACCTAGCAAGACCGCGCTATGCGACCTTCCCCAGCGGCATAAACGCTTGCTATTTCCTTAGAGTTTCCAACTATTGAGGATAATTTTGCTCCTTTCAGGCGTAACTGTCTAGGCCACCGTTAGGTATACGCGTGCGTAGGCAGTACCCTTTATCTCAGTCGGACGCTTAATCAGGACCCGTTTCATGGCAGTAGTGCTTTGCTCGGTATCGCTGGCGCAAGAGGAAGACCGTGTTTGAGGATTTCTTAAACACCCACATATCGAAGGAAAAGTAAAACATGGCAACAGGTACAGTTAAGTGGTTCAACTCTGAAAAGGGTTTCGGTTTCATTGCAGTTGATGGTGGCGGACAAGATGTATTCGTTCACTACTCAGCAATCCAAGGAAACGGTTACAAGTCCCTTGAAGAGGGTCAGTCAGTTTCATTCGAGGTCGTACAGGGTCCAAAGGGTCCTCAGGCCGATGCAGTGAACGCTAACTAATAACACTTACGTTTACTAAAAATCCCTCATCGCGAAAGCGGTGAGGGATTTTTAATGCCTACTTTTTCTAATACTTTTTAGGAAGCGGCGGAATCTCACCGTTCTTCTTTAGCGCGGCAGCTACTGCTTTTGCCGGCGACAAATCCTTACCGCTCTTCCACGCATCTAGGTACTTCCAAGGCAGTACAACTCCACGGCGCACCCACCAAACATTTGCCTGTGATGGGGTCGGCCACGAGATTCCAAAGTGAAGATGCGGCGCGGTTCCGCGCGCGCTACCAGTTGATCCAACCTTGCCAAGTAATTGCCCGGCGGTTACTGCCACTCCAGGTTCGATGCCCTTGGCGACAGAGACTAGGTGAGATCCGTAATATCGAACTCCATCTTCACCAATCACCGATACGTACAAGCCGCCACGATCGATACCTAAATTAGTTTTTCCGCTCCAGGTATCTTTTCGGCTTACTTCATCTACAACGCCATTAATTGGTGAGACGAATCTGCAATTCTTCTTCGACAAAATATCGGTTGCTGCATAATCATGGTGAGAACGTGCGTAATTCACAGCGCATCCGGCTACTGGAAAGACATATACCGGTGCAGCGCTGGCAGGCTGCATTAAAGTGATAGTTATTATCGCAGCCAATAAAATTTTCAAGAAAGCGCCTTTCGGTCCATTCGTGCAGTAACTGCCATATGAGGCACGGTAAGTGCCCAGACAATTACAAGAGTAATCCATAAGAATTGATTACTCAGTGAATCGCCACGGAAAATGATTGTTAAACCGGCAACAATAAATGTTCCAATCAGCGCAGGTAGACCCGGCCAAATTGCACTTAAAAAAGCACTTCCGCTCTTTCCTTCAGCAAATGATTTCTGAGAACGCGGAAGTACCAAAGTAAGTCGGGCGGTGTGACGCATCGCGTGCCAACAACCAAAGTAAACACCGAATGCAACTAGCGGAGGAGCAGTTATCGCCAGTAAATAAAGAAGCGATAGATCAAGTGCATCTTCTAACCTACGTTTTTGCAGTAAACGCAGCAGCGCAACCACAAATACAGCAATAGTCCACAGAAATAACTCTGCATTTAACCCTTGGTGCCAATTGATTAACTCAGGATTGACTCGCTCGAGCGCCGCTGAACTGTCATTGCCCACCAATGGAATTATCACCGGCAGTGCACCCGCGGCCACGGCATATAAATATCGCGGAAAAACTTTGGGGTTTTCTGAGCGGCGATCTATTTCCGAGATAAATGCCGCATCTCCAATACCAAAGTGGATTGCGCTCATAGCAACTACGCCGATAAATCCGGCCATGTTCCAAGTGAGAATTGCGAAAACGGCAAGGATGGCAACCGCCACATAAATTGAGATAAATAAAGACATCTTCAGTACAGAACTCTTTGGCAAGGTAACTAAGTGATCCAGTGCGCCGTGTGGGATTCCAACCGCTAGTGCCAGAAGTGCGATTGCGACCTGCCAAGTGTTGTCGCTACTTTCGATCAGCTGTGCGAATATAAATGAGGCGACAATTGCCACCCCCACAGCCCACCTTGAGTATTTTCTAACCTTCAAAAATAGGTCTAACTCAATTCCTGACATGAGCTCCCCCATTTCGAACTGATTTTTCTAAGAAAATCTCCGCTATATCTATAACACTACCAAAGCGTGAGGCGCGAACCGGGTTCTTGCGTGAGAGGATCTACCCGTGCAAAAGTGGAATTACATGGCCATGCTCATCTTTACGGTGTGTGGATCCTTCTGGCTTGATTTCGTTTTTAAAATGGGCGTTCTGCGCCGCATCAAGAGAGTTGCACTAAGCGTTCTTCCGATTAGTACTTTATTTCTAATCTGGGATGCCTATGCCATTTCAAAAGGCCATTGGTTCTTTGACCGCGATCAGATGCTCGGAATAGTCGGTCCACTAAATATTCCGCTAGAGGAGTATCTCTTCTTTATCGTTATTCCAATGGCGGCAATTATGACTATTGAAGGCGTAACCACGGTTAAACCTCACTGGCGTAAAGATGAGTTCGGCAAATGAATTACACCGATATTGCGATAACCGCCTTCGCCGTCGCAGTGATGGCTGATTTATTTCTCTTTAAAAACTCAATGCTTACCCGCCCAGCTTTCTGGACTTCATACGGAATCATCTTGCCCTTCCAATTCCTTACAAATTGGTGGCTGACTTCCAAAAATATTGTTATGTACCACCCAGATGCCATTGTTGGTTTGCGAATTTTTTCGGCACCAGCTGAAGATCTTCTCTTCGGATTTGCTCTGCTACTGGGCACCATGGATATGTGGGAGTTCTGGGGCCGTCGCGGTTTCCAAACAAATCCACGTCCTAAGAAAATTAAGAATGAGAAAAGTAATTGAGCGAAATTGGATTTCTCTTTGATCTAGATGGAACGCTTATCAACTCTCAAGCTGCTGTCTTTAACTCTTGGGTGACTATGGCCAATGAAGCAGGAATCCCCCTCGAAGCGCTAGCTGGTCACCACGGCGTTCCGGCCGAGCAAACCTTAAGAAGAGTTTTAGCCGATCGCGAAGAAGCAGAAATT
>JAXITH010000102.1:0-4078 GCA_034680185.1 Candidatus Planktophila sp. | reverse complement strand
TCACCTGCCGCTGCGCGCCGAAATTAGCTAGCGCCGGTAATAAGTGCGATTAACTGCGCTTCACTTAACAAATCTGCTGGACGATCAGTTTTGCTAATCGGCACATAATGGAAAGCTGCTGAAACAAGTGCAGGATCAATTCCCTTTAACTTCGCCCAAGCAAGGCGATAGACCGCCAGCTGCACCGCCGCAGATTCACCGAGCGTTGTTGCACCAGTTTTCCAGTCGATTACTTCAAAGCGACCGTTGATTTCGTAAACCGCATCGATGCGGCCACGGATCAAAACCCCGCCTAAAACAGCCTCAAATGGGACTTCTACGGCAACCGGTGAACGGTTGCCCCATTCGGATGCCAACCAAGTTTCTTTGAGTGATTCGAGAGTCTGATCTGGTTCAAGCGGATCTAAGAAATCTAAATCTTCATCATCAAACAAGGTGGCCGCGTTGAAGTGGTGTTCGATCCATAAGTGGAATGCAGTACCGCGACGCGAGTATTGATCTTGTGGGCGCGGCATTGGGCGGCGAATAGTAAGTGCTAACTCTTCGGGGTCTTTATGCAGCGCAACGAGCGTTGAAGTAGAAAGTCTTGGCGGCATTGGAATTTCTAGAACTCCGTATACACCAAGTGCACGCTCTTGAATTAGCGCACGAGCATCTTCAATCCATGATGCGGTTTCGATATCAACCGATTGCGCAGTAGCAAGATCAAGTGGCGCAGCGCTCTTTACAAGTTCAACTTTGGCGTTAAATGCCGAACGGTTGTCACCAAGTGGATCGCGTGGCCAAGTACCGGTTAACGGGTTTTCTAGCGCGGGATTCTTGGCATCTTTATCCGGACGCGGTACTTCGCTAATTATCTTGCCGTGTTCTTGTGCAACTAAAGCAACTTGTTCAAAGATCGTAGATGGCTCGACCCAATCTTTGCCGTCGCGATACCAGGAAGTTGTTGCAATCAAATGGGTGCGGGCGCGAGTGAATGCGACGTAGCCCAAGCGAATTTCTTCGCGCGTCTTGGTTGTCTTACAGATATCGGCATATTTGGTGATCTCTTTGCCGGCATCAGAGTTCTTAGTCGCGCCGTTAAATGAGAAACGTGGAAGTTCCAGGTGATCGCCACGTAAGTGGAAAGGAATATGTCGTTCATTTGTAATCCAATTATCGGGATCGTTCTTGTTAAGCCCTGGGAAAGTTCCTTCGGCAAGCCCTGGAACTGCAACCACATCCCATTCAGCGCCCTTCGACATGTGAACAGTGAGGATCTGCACTACATCGCTGCGGACCTCTGGGGCCGCTGATTTCAGGCCTCCTTCTTCTTTGCCGGCGATATCGAGCCACTGTAGGAATGAATTTAAAGTGCCGCCGCTGCGAGCAAATTTCCCAGCTTCATCTAAGAAGCGGTCGATGTGGCGACGACCAGAACCGGTTCCATCGCGCAACATAACTTCGGTCTCAAGGTTTAAGTAACTTTCGATCTCGTTAATCAGATCGGTGATTGTGCCACCGGCGCGTGAACGCAGACGACGTAGGTCGGATGCAAAGTTAACTAAGCGAACATAACCAATTTCAGTGAACGTGGATTTATCTGCGCCGCCGATTTCATCAAGGGTGTCGATGAGTGAACCTAAGAATTGATCATCGGCTTCTGCTTGTTCTGGGTTGCCGGCTGCGATCTTCTTGATCAGTGACTTACTTTCGGCGCGCGAACCTTTAGCGCGATTGCGTGAGTATGCACCGAGCGCTGCTAAATCTTTCGCTCCTAAATTAATACGTGGCCCAACTAAGTGGCGCATCAAAGCCGCACCTGAATCAGGGTCTGCGATAACACGGAGTATCGAAACAATGTCAGCAACTTCGGGAACATGTATAAGTCCGCCAAGGCCAAGAACCTCGACCGGAATATCTGCGGCACGCAGTGCACTTTCAATCGTTGCAATCTGCGAACGTTTGCGGACTAGAACAGCAAAGGTAGAACGCTTTTCCGCAGGTTTTGCTAAACGCGCTTTATCAAACCAGAGCGGTGTGAAGTATTCAGCAATTGCAGTTGCTTCCAGATCTAGATTTTCGAAGACGCCACAAACCAGCTCGCCGTCTCCTGCACCAGGACGTGGAGTAAGCGGTGGAACATCTGCGCCACCTTCGCGGCGGATTTTTTCAGAGACAACATTTGCAAGTTCGAGAATTGTTTTATCGTTTCGGAAAGTTGTAAGCAGTGAATAACGCTCAGCGCCAGTGTGGCCGGCGGCCTTTGGGAAGTACTTTCCGAAGGAATTTATAGTGCCAGCAGAGGCTCCGCGCCATGTGTAAATAGCTTGGCATGGGTCGCCTACTGCCATAACGGGATGTCCCCCGCCAAAAAGAGATGAAAGCATTCGCACCTGTGATTGAGACGTATCTTGATACTCATCAAGTAAGACAACGGAATACTTTGCGCGTTCTAGTTCGCCGATATCGGAAAACTTTACCGAGATATCTGCAGCAAGTGACATCTGATCATCAAATGAGAGTTGACCTGATTCTTGGCGGCGCTGAATAAAGCGTTCCACCATTGGCAACAGCGCAATACGTTGCTCGAGAACTTTCTTAACTTTGCGGACCTCAGGGTTTCCACCACCTGACATTTGTGCGAGTTCTTCGAGGACTTCGTTATCTGCCGCAGCAATTGCTTCTGGGGATACTTGGTGTTCCAGCATCAACTTAGTTAAACCAAGTAGATCTTCCACAACAGTGCCCACGGCAGATTCATTTGAATATGAAGCATCTTCCCAATTACGCACAATGTCATTGGCCAGTTGCCACATCGCAGCATCGCCCATCGGCTGGATGTCGGCATCAATTCCAAAACGAATTGAATGTTCGGAAAGTAAACGCGCGGCATAAGAGTGATAAGTAGTAACGGCGACTTCAAGTGGAGTGTCTTCCGGAATCAACTTGGCTGCGCGCAATTGGCGAAGTCTGGTGCGGATACGGATTGCGAGTTCGCCAGCTGCTTTACGGGTAAATGTCAGACCAAGAATTTGATCAGGGCGAGCAAAACCATTGGCGACTAAGTAAATAACGCGCGCTGCCATAGTTTCGGTCTTACCTGAGCCAGCACCTGCGATTACAACTGCAGGCTCGAGCGGATTAGTTGCGATTGAAATGATTGCGCTTTGTTCATCAGTTGGTTGATAAACCTTGGCGCCAACTTTCTGCAACGCGGCAGCGATATCTTGCGGTGAATACTTTTCGATCATTCGATCACCGTCCGACCCTGGCTCTGGATCGGACAACAAGCCTTAACTACGCAGTTTTCGCACATAGTGTTGATCCGCGCCTGGAAGGATTCTGCGCCCATGCCTTCAGCAATTTCCTCGATCTTGGCTTTAACTTCGATTTCATCGATCTTGTACTGCTGACGAGTTGTGACCTTAACTGAATCCTTTGCCAGATAAACGAGTTCGGCACCTGAAGAAGATGTGCTGGATAACTTCTTCTCAAAACCATCGAGGGCAACCGCTAATTGATAACAAGCAAGTTGCAAATTCTCTTTCGCTTTCTCGGCAGTGATCTGGGTCTTGCCAGTCTTGAAATCAATTACATAGTGGTTGCCGTCTGAATCGACTTCAATGCGATCGACGCTTCCGCGGATTTCCGCGCGACCAACTTTGATATTGAAGTTAAGTTCAGCACCGACTACATCGCGGGTTGTTGCTTCGTGATAACGGCTAAATCGCTCGAGCATCTTTACGGCGCGCTTAAGGGATGAGTTGCTGATCCAACCTTCAGTCGGATCGATCAAAGACCAAGATGATTCGAGTTTTGCAATCAAATCGGTTTCAGAGATCGATGGATCTTCAACTTTGATGCGCGCGAATTCGTGAATTGCTGAACCCAGAATTTGGGCCGTTGAATCTCCATTTGTTCCACCACTGCGTTCGAGGAACCATTTAACGCCGCACTCGGTGAAGTTCTCGGCTCCCGATGGAGAAACTGGAACTAGTTCATCGGCTGCAACAACGGTGTCCGTTGAAGAAATTGGAAGTGATCCAGTCCAGTGCGCAGGATCTGCTGAAGTAATTTGTGATTGCGAAAGCGTCTT
>JAXITH010000101.1:0-4104 GCA_034680185.1 Candidatus Planktophila sp. | reverse complement strand
CGGACTTGCCTGGCATGAAGCAGAAGTAATTAACCACGAAAGCGGAAAACCCGATTTTCTCTTTCGCGGTGAAATAGCAGAGCTAGTTGATGGTGCGCGAGTGCATCTCTCACTTTCACACGATGCCGGCATCGCATCAGCCATGGTTGTGGTGGAGCGATGACCAATCGCGCAGAGGCTGTTGTAAATCTTTCAGCTATTAAGGCAAATGTCGCAACGCTAAAGGCGAAAGCCGGAGTTGATCTAATGGCAGTTGTTAAAGCCGATGCTTACGGCCATGGACTCGTACCTGTAGCAAAAGCAGCGCTAGAAGGCGGAGCGTCATGGCTTGGCGTTGCACTTGTTGAAGAAGCAATCACACTGCGTGCCAATGGAATTACCTCGCCGATCTTGGCATGGTTGGTTCCTCCAGGATCTGATTTCCAAAGCGCAGTCGATAACGACATAGATGTTGCAGTGGCTTCGCTTAAAGCTTTGGCTGAAGTCGGCGCAGTTAAAGGCGCTAAACGTCCACGGGTTCATCTAGAAGTTGATACCGGCATGACTCGTGGTGGTTTCTTAAACGAGTGGAGCGAGATCGATGCCCACCATGTGCAAGGCGTGGAAATCGTTGGAATCTTTTCGCACTTTGCCCGCGCGGATGAACCAGGTCAGGTGCAGAACCTCGAGCAGTTAACCCGCTTTAAGAAGATGGTTGCAACACTTGAATCATTTGGTTTTACCAACATAATTCGCCATCTCTCAAACTCTGCTGCAACTTTGGTAGATCATGCATCTGCCTTTGACATGGTCCGTACTGGAATTGCGATGTATGGGTTAAGCCCTGATGTAAAAACGCTTGGCGCATCTGAAAAACTTGGACTAATTCCGGCAATGACCCTGCGCGCAAAGCTACATCTTGTAAAGGATGTTCCTGCAGGCAGTTCTGTTGGTTATGGCGCAACAGCGGTAACAAAAACAGATACCAAACTAGGTGTTGTTGCGATGGGCTATGCCGATGGAATTCCACGAATTGCACAAAGTGCAGGTGTGAGTTTTCTGGGAGAGAAAGCTCCAATTATTGGACGAGTCTCCATGGATCAATTTGTTGTTGATCTAGGTCCTGATTCAACGGCGCAATCAGGCGATTGGGTCACAGTTTTTAGTACTGGCGCCAACGGTGATTACACGGCAGATGATTGGGGCGCAGCATCGGGTTCAATTAATTACGAGATTGTTACCCGAATCGGCCCGCGTGTGCCTAGAATCTACGAACTATGAGCGCCTTAGCGATCGCAAATCTACGAGTTCAATTCGGTGGTCTCGTAGCCCTTGATGATGTCTTCATCGATGTCGCTCCAAATACCATCGTCGGATTGATCGGCCCGAATGGCGCCGGCAAGACAACGCTCTTTAATTGCATCTCAGGTTTAGTAACCCCAACATCTGGCGAAATTTCTATCCATGGCAAGAAAGTGGATTGGCCAAGTAGCCACGAGTTAGCCAATTTCGATATCAGCCGAACACTTCAAGGCGTTGGATTATTTAGCGGGCTTAGCGTTATTGAAAATGTCATGATGGGCGCAGATAAGAAAAGTGAAAGTAATTTCTTCAAAGATTTATTGGGGCTATCTGCAAAATCAGAACGGAAACTTCGCGCGAAAGCAGAAGATGCACTTGCTTGGGCCGGTGCTCTCGGTTTGGCTGATAAATCACCTTCCGAGCTAACTTATCCCGAGACCAAGCGCGTTTCGATCGCCCGCGCACTTGTTAGTGAACCAAAGATCTTGTTGTTAGATGAACCAGCGGCAGGTTTGGGCCAAGACGATATCGATAAGTTTGCAGCACTGCTTAAGCAACTCAAAGAGCGTTGCGCAATCATCATCGTCGAACACCATGTTGATTTCATCGGTGACATTTCAGATCAGGTCTATGTATTGAACTTCGGAAAAGTTATCGCTAGCGGAACCTTCGACACCGTTAAGCGCGATCCAGCAGTTCTGGCTGCATATCTCGGAACATCTACGCAGAGCGGCAGCGATCAGTTAGGTGCGCCAGATGCTTGAGATTAAGAACTTAGTTACTAGCTTCGGTTCGGTAATCGCGCTCGACGGCGTCTCATTTACCGCCCAAGAATCAAAGATCACCACTGTTATTGGCGCCAATGGCGCAGGCAAGAGCACGCTGCTACGAACTATTTCAGGTCTTGAACATCCATCATCTGGATCGATCACATGGCGCGGAAAGTCAGTCACCGGAATGCGCGCTGAAGACATTGTTCGCGGCGGTATCGCACATGTTCCAGAAGGCCACGCAGTTATCTCTGAGTTAACGGTTGAAGAGAATATGTCGATGGGCTCGCTCTTTCGCCGCCGTAAATTTAAAGCAGATGTAGCCGCAGCCCAAGATGAGATGTACGAACTATTTCCACGCCTGAAAGAACGTCGCAAGCAGTTAGCCGGCACGTTATCTGGTGGGGAACGTCAGATGTTGGCTATCAGTCGCGCGCTGGTTTCACGCCCGCAACTGCTTTTATTAGATGAGCCTTCACTAGGTTTAGCACCGCTGGTGGTCGAACAGATCATCGATTCAATCAACACTCTCTGTCGTAAAACTGGTCTAACTGTTTTATTGGTAGAACAAAATGCCAACACCGCACTTGGCGTTGCAGATCACGGAGTTCTTCTATCGCTTGGCAAAGTTGTTGCTGATCGTCCAGCAGCTGAATTAAGGGCGGATGCTAATTTGCGTGCCGCATATTTGGGGTACTAATGGAAACTTTTCTAGCAGCCCTGTTCTCTGGAACCTCACGCGGTGCCATCTACGCACTTGTTGCACTTGGTCTAGTAATCGTTTGGCGCGGCGCCGGCATCGTTAACTTTGCCCAAATGGGACAAGCGATGTTCAGTACCTATATCGCTTCAACCATGATCGCCAGCGGTAATTCATATTGGTTGGCATTTGTCGTAGCTATCTTGGTCGGCGCTGCCATGGGTGCCCTACTCGATATCTTGGTGATGCGTCCACTATCCAATAAGAAGAAGACCGAACTTTTAAGTAGCGAATCAATGCGCGCGGCAGTTCCAGTAATTGCATCGCTTGGAATCTTGGGAGTCTTGCAAGCACTTGCCGGAATTATCTGGGCCGCTGAAGAACGAGGCTTTCCAGCGCCATATGCACAAGAAGGTTTCACCATCGCAAACAATGTGATGCCATTTACCTCATTCGATGTTTTCGTTATTTCGGTTGTGTTGGCAACGTTGCTTGCAACCACGCTCTTCTTTAAGAAGACTGGCGTTGGTTTGGCGATGCGTGCGACAGCGCTAAATTCTGAAGTTGCTCGCCTGAGCGGAATTAGAACCAACTTCACTCGCTCACTAAGCTGGGCATTTTCGGGAGCGGCTTCATCTTTAGCTGGTTTGTTAATCACTCCAACTTCAAACTTGTCACCAAATACTTTGGATCTAGTCCTTATCGTTGGATTTACCGCAGCAGTAGTTGGTGGCTTGGATAGCCCAGCGGGTGCAGTTGTTGGTGGATTCTTAGTTGGAATGGTTATCTCATTCGTAAGCTTCTATGACACACCAGAAGATGTCTTCTTATCTATCTTGGCAGTTCTGCTTCTGGTTCTGATCATTCGTCCGCGAGGAATTCTGGGAGCAAAGGATGCCCGCCGTGTCTAAAGCCCCTAAACATTCAATCGCTCGCAAGAGCTTGATTCGCACAATTATCTTCGTCGCACTGATCTTGCTCGCCGGATCTAGCTTCGATGCCTACAACCAAGCGCAGCTCGCTCTGGTTCTGATTCTCTTCATCGGTGTTCTCTCAGTAACTTTGTTAACCGGAATCTCTGGCCAACTCTCACTCGGCCAAGGTGCGCTCATGGCAGTCGGTGGTTATTGCATGGCGCTACTGATGACCAATCAAGGTTATTCACTTTGGGTGGCAATTCCGCTCGCCATCGTAGGAGCCGCAATTGCAGGATTACTTTTGGGAATATCGGCAGCGCGTTTAACTGGGCCGTACCTAGCCGGAACTACTCTGGTTATTGCGTTAGCGATTCCAACTCTGGCAAATAGATTTATGTCTGTACTTAAAGGTGATGAAGGCCTGCCGGTAGATGTT
>JAXITH010000100.1:0-4116 GCA_034680185.1 Candidatus Planktophila sp. | reverse complement strand
TTTCACCCTCTGGCATGCTTCCATCGGCAGGCTTGACTAGCGATGCAATTCCTGCGCGGCCGGATGCGTAAATGATTGGCAACTCTAGGATGCCGTCGATGTCTAGGTCAGGCACCGAGTCGTGTAGGTCAGAAGCAAGACCTAGAAGAAGGTCGTGGGTCTCTTCAACAACTTCGTCGATGCGAGCATCAGGACGGTCGGTCTTGTTGACCAAAAGAATTACAGGAAGCTTTGACTCAAGTGCCTTACGAAGCACGAAACGGGTCTGAGGAAGTGGACCTTCAGATGCATCGACCAACAAGATCACGCCATCGACCATTTCTAGTCCGCGTTCTACTTCGCCACCGAAGTCAGCGTGGCCTGGAGTATCAATGATGTTAACGATCGTGTTGCCGCGCTTTACCGCTGTGTTCTTGGCAAGGATCGTAATTCCCTTTTCGCGTTCCAGATCCATGGAATCCATCATGCGGTCTTGGCCTTCGCCCTGAACTTTGTGGGCAGCGAATGCACCAGATTGCCAAAGCATGGCATCGACCAGAGTGGTCTTGCCGTGGTCAACGTGAGCGATGATCGCTACGTTACGCAAATCTTCGCGCTTTTTTTCTGGCAGATCTTTTAGGTGGGCTTGTTTCTTAGACAAAGGAGCAACTTTCGTTAGGCATCACTAGGAATAAGGAAATCTCATTCAGACAAGTAGCGATCCTACTAAAGGCTCTGCATATGGACTAATTGCCCGCGTAGAAGTGGTGAAAAATCTTCATATATTGAGTGATTTACTACATACTAAATCCCTAATAAGAACTAGCCATTTATAGGTTGGAAGAGGTTGGAAGATGTCACAAGCAGTTAACGATCCAGCAAAGAGCGCAGCGATTTCAGCTGATGACCACGAATTTGTTTTTCACTCATGGTCGGCGCAAGGTGCAATTAAGCCGCTTCCTATTTCAGGCAGCGCTGGTTCACGTTTCTGGGATTACGAAGGAAATACTTATTTAGATTTCTCTTCACAACTCGTCTTCACCAACATCGGCCACCAGCATCCAAAAGTTGTTAAAGCGATCCAAGATCAAGCCGCTGTTATTACAACTATGGCGCCACAACATGCCAGCGAAGTTCGCAACCAAGCAGCGCGCGACATCGTTGAATTAGTTGGCGATAACTTTGCAAAGGTGTTTTTCACTGCCGCCGGTGCAGACGCGATTGAAAATGCGATCCGTATGGCGCGTTTACATACTCGCAAACATAAAGTTCTATCTACTTACCGTTCTTATCACGGCAATACTGGCGCTGCGATTAATGCAACTGGCGATCCACGTCGTTTCCCAAATGAGTTCGCTTTTGGACACGTTCACTTCTGGGGTCCATACCTTTACCGCACATCTTTCTGGGCAACAGATGAAGCGCAAGAATGTGCGCGCGCTTTAGAACATCTTGAGCAGACCATCATCTTTGAAGGTCCGCACACCATTGCGGCAATTTTGATTGAATCAATTCCGGGAACAGCCGGCGTACTTGTTCCACCAAAGGGATACCTTGAAGGCGTTCGTGCGCTCTGCGATAAGTACAAGATTCTTTGGATTGCAGATGAAGTTATGGCTGGCTTCGGTCGTACAGGTAAATGGTTCGGCTACCAGCACACAGCAGCTACTCCAGATCTGATTACCTTCGCTAAGGGAGTTACTTCGGGTTACATCCCACTCGGTGGCGTAATCATCAGTGGTGATGTTGCAAAGACATTTGATGAAACTGTTTTCCCAGGTGGACTTACTTATATGGGCCATCCACTTGCGACGGCAACAGCTGTTGCAACTATTCAAGTAATGAAGGAAGAGAAGATGGTCGAGAACGCAGCGACTATCGGTGAAAAGATTCTTGGCCCTGGGCTTCACGAAATGGCGAAGAAACATAAGTTAATCGGCGATATTCGCGGCATGGGCGTCTTCTGGGGCGTTGATTTGGTTACAGATCGCGCAACGCGTGCACCATTGGCACCTTATGGCGCATCAAGTCCTGCGATGAATGAATTAGTTGCAGCCTGTAAGAAGAAGGGGCTAATGCCATTTAATAACTTCAACCGTATTCACTTGTGCCCACCATGCAATATCAGTGAGGCAGATGCGAAATTTGGTTTAGAGATTATTGATAAATCACTTGGTGAAATTGCGAAGCACTACACCGGCGCTTAGACGTTAAATCTAAACTCCACGACGTCACCGTCAGCCATTACGTAATCTTTACCTTCCATACGGACCTTGCCTTTAGCTTTCGCTTCAGCCATCGTCCCTGCGGCAACTAGATCGTCAAAGCTAACGATTTCGGCTTTGATAAATCCTTTTTGGAAATCTGTATGGATAACACCTGCAGCCATTGGCGCAGTGTCACCTTTATGAATAGTCCAAGCACGCGCTTCCTTTGGACCGGCAGTTAAATAAGTTTGTAACCCAAGAACGCTAAATCCAACGCGAGCCAGCGTTGCAAGTCCAGGCTCTTTCATTCCGATTGATTGCAGAAGTTCGAGAGCATCTTCATCGCTGAGTTCGGCAAGTTCTGCTTCGGTTTTCGCATCGAGGAAGATTGCCTCAGCAGGAGCTACGAGATCAGCTAACTTCTTACGAAGATCGCCATCGTTGAGTTCAGCGGCATCTACGTTAAATACATATAAGAATGGCTTGGCAGTCAACAAGTGAAGATCGCGAAGTAGCTCGAGATCAAGACCTGAAGATGAAAGTGGCTTACCGCTCTGCAAGTGCGCTTCAGCTTTCTTAACGGCTTCAACGACTGGTGCAATCTCTTTATTGGTCCGCGCCTCTTTTTCAAGGCGTGGCAAAGCTTTTTCAATTGTCTGTAAATCAGCGAGCGCGAGTTCAGTGTTAATAGTTTCCATATCGCTGCCGGGATCGATGCGACCATCAACGTGCACAACATCGCCATCGTTGAAGACGCGGATCACCTGACAGATCGCATCGGTTTCGCGGATATTGGCTAAGAATTTATTTCCAAGGCCGGCGCCTTCAGATGCGCCCTTAACGATGCCTGCGATATCTACGAAAGATAGAGCGGCCGGAAGAAGCTTTTCAGATCCGAAGATCTCAGCGAGTTTGGCCAAGCGCTCATCCGGTACGCCCACGACGCCGACGTTTGGCTCGATGGTGGCGAAGGGATAGTTAGCGGCGAGGACGTTATTTTTGGTGAGCGCATTAAAAAGGGTGGACTTTCCAACGTTTGGCAGTCCGACGATTCCAATTGACAGGCTCATAAGGAGTAGAGCCTACGCGCCATTGTCAGTGCTTCCTGCCACGATAGGCCCATGTCAAGCGCAGTAGTGGCCATTCTTACACTCGTTATCGGGCTCTTAATCGGGCTTCTCCTCGGATTTTTCATCGCCGGCCGTCGCACATCAAATGATGGCGTCTCTGCCGCGGAGTTCGCATCTGTTCGCGCTGAACGCGATCTCTATAAAACCGAACGCGATAACGCGATGGCGGGTTCAAAGCTCGCAACCGAAATCGAAGCGATGAAAACTGCGATGGAGAAATTGCAGAAGGAAGCATCAGATGCCGACCGACGTCGCATCGAAGCTGAATCCGATATCCGCACTCAAGTTAAAGCGATGTCTAACCACAACGAATCACTTGTTGCACAGACCAAAGCAATCGCAGGCGCACTTTCACATTCACAGAAGCGTGGAAAATTTGGCGAAGCACAACTCGAGTTAATGCTTGAAGATGCCGGCTTACATAAAGGCGTCGAATACACCGCCCAACGTTCAACAACCGATGATGATTCTTCAGGAATCCCCGACATCACCGTGCGCATGCCAGGTGGCACCAAGTTATTTATCGACTCCAAGTTTCCATTCGATCGCTTTATCGAAGCGCATGAAGTTGAAGACGGCGCTGAACGCGAGCGTTTATTTATCGAACATAAGAAAGATTTGGCCAGCCACGTTGCAGCCCTTGCTAAGCGCGGTTACCACGAATCACAAGATTCCCCAGATTTCGTAATTCTCTTTGTTCCATTTGAATCTCTGCTCACCGAAGCCCTTCGCGTTGATCCGCTCTTCCTCGAAAGCGCATTTAAGTTAAATGTCACCATTGCGACGCCAACTTCGATGAT
>JAXITH010000099.1:0-4132 GCA_034680185.1 Candidatus Planktophila sp. | reverse complement strand
TCTTGGGTCGCCTAGGACTTGAAGTAAGCCACACCGAAGACACCATCACAGTTGGCGGCAAGACAATCAAAGTTTTCGCAGATCGTGATCCAGCAAATCTTCCATGGGCCTCAGTTAAGGCAGATATCGTTATCGAATCTACCGGCCACTTCACAAAGGCAGCCGATGCTAAGAAGCACATCACTGCAGGTGCCAAGAAGGTAATTATCTCTGCGCCAGCAACAGATGAAGACATCACAATCGTTATGGGCGTAAACCACGACAAGTACGACCCAGCAAACCACAACGTTATTTCAAATGCTTCATGTACAACTAACTGCCTTGCGCCAATGGCAAAGGTCCTTCAAGATAACTGGGGAATCGTTAAGGGCTTGATGACAACAATTCACGCCTACACAAACGATCAGGTAATTCTTGACTTCCCACACAAGGATCTACGCCGCTCACGTGCAGCAGCTACAAATATGATCCCAACATCAACTGGCGCTGCAAAGGCGATCTCGTTGGTAATGCCAGAGCTCAAGGGCAAGCTAGATGGTTACGCAATGCGCGTTCCAGTCCCAACAGGTTCAGCAACAGATCTAACTGTTGAACTTGCTAAGGAAGCGACTGCAGAAGAGATCAACGCCGCCATGAAGGCTGCCGCTAACGGCGCACTCAAGGGATACCTTTCATACACTTCAGATCCGATCGTCTCTTCAGATATCGTGACTGATCCTTCATCTTGTATCTTCGATTCTGGTCTAACCAAGGTAATCGGAAACCAAGTTAAGGTCGTTGGTTGGTATGACAACGAATGGGGTTACTCAAACCGCCTCGTTGATCTTGTCGGCCTCGTCGGCAAATCTCTCTAGTAAATTTAGTTAACTAATGTCGCTTCAAAACTTTGATGTAGCCGGCAAGCGAGTATTTCTCCGCTGCGATCTCAATGTCCCGTTGAAAAACGGCGAGATCACAGATGATGGACGCATCCGCGCCTCGCTGCCGACTATCAAAACTCTTATCGCCAACGGTGCCAGCATCGTAATCGCAGCCCACCTCGGTCGACCAAAAGGTGAAGCCAAACCAGAGCTTTCACTTGCTCCAGTAGCAAAGCGTTTATCTGAACTACTTGGTGCACCAGTGCAATTTGCTGGAGCTGTAACCGGCAGCGATGTAACCGCAAAGGCGGCAGCGCTCAAAGCGGGTGAGATCTTGTTACTTGAAAACATTCGCTTCGCAGCGGCTGAAACCTCCAAAGATGAAGCAGAGCGCCAAGTTCTTGCCAAAGAATTGGCAGCACTTGCCGATGCTTATGTAGGAGATGGCTTTGGGGCGGTACACCGCAAGCATGCTTCGGTCTTTGATCTTCCAAAGTTACTTCCGCATACTGCAGGAACCCTTGTTGCTGCAGAAGTTGAAGTGCTTAAGAAGCTGACTCAAAACCCAGAACGTCCATACGGCGTCGTACTTGGGGGAGCGAAAGTTTCAGACAAGATCGGTGTTATCTCTAACTTGCTCGGCAAGGTAGATGTAATGGCAATTGGTGGCGGAATGGTCTTCACATTCTTGGCTGCGCAAGGCAAAGAGATCGGCACATCTTTAGTTGAAACTGATTTGATCGAGACTGTAAAAGGATTGATCAAGCAGGCGGCTGATTCGGGCGTGAAGTTAGTGCTTCCAACAGATATTTTGGTAGCGCCAGCCTTTGCATCTGATGCACCAGCAACTTTGGTAAACGCTGATTCAATTCCTGCGGAGCAGATGGGCCTTGATATTGGACCAGATTCTGCTGAAAGCTTTGCAGCAGCAATTCGTTCTTGTAAAACTGTTTTCTGGAACGGACCGATGGGCGTATTTGAATTCCCAGCATTTGCTAACGGAACCAAGGTTGTCGCGCAAGCGCTTACAGAAGTATCTGGGATTTCAGTAGTTGGTGGAGGCGATTCAGCAGCTGCGGTTCGCGCACTTGGTTTTGCAGATTCTGCTTTCGGTTATATCTCAACCGGTGGTGGCGCATCTCTTGAATACCTCGAAGGAAAAGAACTTCCTGGTTTAACCGCCCTAGATCTTTAAAATTTCACACAATCTAAGTTAGAAGGAGTAAATAATGCGTAAGCCGCTAATGGCAGGTAACTGGAAGATGAACCTCAATCACCTTGAGGCGATCGCAGTTGCACAGAAGCTTGTCTACTCACTTGAAGATAAAGATTATGACGCGGTAGATGTTGCGATCATCCCTCCATTTACAGATATTCGCTCCATCCAAACTATGGTCGATGGAGATCGCCTGCGTTTGCAATACGGTGCGCAAGATCTTTCTCCTGAAGCCAGTGGCGCATTTACCGGAGATATCTCAGGTTCAATGCTCGCCAAACTCGGTTGCACATTTGTAGTTATCGGCCACTCCGAGCGTCGCGCAATCCACAACGAAGATGATGCGCTAATCAACCGCAAAATCAAGGCGGCACTCGCTAACGAGTTAACACCTATCTTCTGCGTTGGTGAAGAACTTTCTGTTCGTGAATCTGGAACACATGTTTCTCATGTAATCCGCCAAGTTCGCGCAGGTCTTGAAGGATTCACCAAGCCAGAACTTAAGAAGATCGTTATCGCCTACGAACCAGTTTGGGCGATCGGCACCGGCAAGACCGCGACTCCAGAAGATGCCCAAGAAGTATGCGCTGCTATCCGTGAAGAGATTGAAACAATCGGCTCACCTGAGATTGCATCTAATATGCGCATCCTCTACGGCGGATCTGTTAAATCATCTAACGTTGTCGAAATCATGAAGCAGGCCGATGTCGATGGCGCCTTAATCGGGGGAGCGAGCCTAGATCCTGAGGAATTGGCCAAGATCGCCAAGTTCTACGCGGTGGAAGGCGCCTAATCTCGCACTTCGATCTAGTATCCTTACGCTCTATCTCCATCCACAACTTGAGGAGTTTTACACCGTGGCTCTAGCTCTATCTATCTTGCTTGTTATTACAAGCATCTTGATGATCCTGCTCGTTCTCCTTCACAAAGGAAAAGGTTCAGGCATCTCCGATCTATTCGGCGGCGGAATGTCATCAAACTACGGCGGTTCATCTGTTGTAGAACGTAACCTCGATCGCATCACAATCGTTGTTGGCGGTATCTGGTTCGGCGGCGTTGTCGCACTCAGTCTTGTTTTGAAGGGTTAATCCATGGCAAGTGCAATTCGCGGAAGCCGTGTCGGCGCTGGCCCAATGGGCGAGGCCGAGCGTGGCGATCAGATTGAACGCGCCACCGTTTCTTATTGGTGTGGAAATGGACATGAAGTTCGTCCATCTTTCGCCGTCGAAGAGACTGTAGTAATTCCTGCCGAATGGGACTGCCCAAAGTGCGGACTTCCAGCTGGACGCGATCGCAACAATCCACCTAAGGCCGTTGTAAATATTCCTTACAAGACCCACTTGGCTTATGTAAAAGAGCGTCGCACAGATGTAGAAGGTGCAAAGATTCTTGAAGAAGCTCTACGTAAACTCCGTGGAGATGACGAGTAAATAAGTTTTTAGAGAGCTCTCGCAGCTTTCAAAATCTGGTCGATACCCGCGCTACGTTCTGTGCAATGCAGACGAAGCAGCGGGTATTTTCTTGTACTAAGTGCGCGATTGTCGCCAAGGGCCTGCGCCATTAGAAGCGTACGAAAATCAAAGGCACGACCCGGAACTTGGTAGTTATTTACCGCCTCGCCGGTTATCTGCAAGAACGATCCGTTCTGTTGCCCACCTTTATGGAACTGGCCCGTTGAATGCAAGAAGCGCGGACCCCAGCCAAAGCTAACTGGACGACCAGATTTCTCTGAAAGTATGGCGCGAAGTTCGGCGAGTTTGCTATCTCCTACGCGATCCAAATATGCAGTGATTGCGATGTAGCCATCCGAATCTGTATTTGCAATCAGATTCTTCAACGCTGCAACTAAGGTGTTTCCATCGCCAAAGATCTCAACGTCGTCTTCGCTATTTGGTGTGGTGATTTCCGGCAGCGAGTTGTTCCATTCTGCCAATACGGCAGATGTGGCTTCTTTCGCCTCAGTTACATTTGGTTGATTGAATGGGTCGATCTCAAGTGCTGCGCCAAGCAGCGCAGTAACCCATTCCCAGAATAAGAAGTGCTCGCCGAGTTCTGC
>JAXITH010000098.1:0-4133 GCA_034680185.1 Candidatus Planktophila sp. | reverse complement strand
AGTCCAAGCCAGCGGACCAATTGGACCAACTTTCGCAACCGAATAGTCGTAAGTCATGATTCGCAAACGATCGATGTGTGGCGCAATCTGCGGCCAGGCATAGACGGTGTAACCCTTCTGTTTTTCTGCAGGGTTGAAGTTATATGGCGTGGATACGGAAAGTAATTTGTTATTTGCGTGCAATAACGCTGACAACTCTTTTACGAAAGCTACCCACGACGGAGCGGTTTTTGCCCAGGTCGAGTTTCCATCTACGAAAGCAAATCCTTCGAAATCTAAATCAATACCATCAAAGTTATTGGCCATTACGTACTCGTGCAGAGTCGTTGCAATTTTGCTGCGGCTTGCTGGATTGGCAAGTAAATTCGCTAAGACCAACTTATCCATTCCATCGGTGATGGTTGGGATGATCTGAAAACCGGCCGCTCGCATAGCCGCCAATGGAGTTGCGATTGGAATACTCGGATTTCCGGTTGCATATAAATCACTGACGTAAGCCGCTTTTGTTTTCCCGTTAAATTTCAAGGTGTACCAAAATGGCATTACCTCTTTAATTAAGTCGGCGTTATTTAGCGCAGCGGGAAGCGATGTCTTCATTGAGTAATAAGGAATCCACCCAGTTAATATTTTGCGGGGTTGCCCAGCGCTATGCGCTTGCGGTGCAAAGGCGACGCTTACAGCGAATACGACAGCTAGTAATTTACTTATCAGGTGATTTGCGCGGGAGGCCGTCATAGATTTCTTTACAGACTGGACAGACTGGATATTTTTCGGGATCGCGTGATGGGATCCATTTCTTTCCGCAGAGCGCTTTTACCGATTTACCGGTTACCGCTGATTCAACGATCTTTTCCTTCTTTACATAGTGCGCAAATCGATCGTGGCCCCCATCATCTTCTTGGAGATCAGGGCGGGTAAGTAGGTCTGTATCTCCATCTAATTCAGGAGAGTTCTTACGGAAAATACCCATGTCCGAAAGGATAGTGGCAGCAGGTAGAATTTGAAGATGAAGGACTTGCTGCGTACCGCGGATTTATCCCGCGCCGATGTCGATTTACTGCTTGATACTGCCGCAGATTTCGCCAAGAACCCACTTCGCTCTCAGGATTGTCTAAAGAATAAATCCGTTGCGATTTATATGACTAAGCCTTCAACTCGTACCCGACTTTCATCCGAAACCGCAGTTGCCCATCTCGGTGGCACTCCAATCTTTATTCGCGGAGATGAGCTGCAATTGGGTCGCGGTGAAACCATCGCCGATACCGCGCGAATCATTAGCGGTTATTGCGATGCTTTGATTATCAGAACTTTTGCGCAAGCAGATGTCGATGAACTTGGAGCAAACGCATCTATTCCGGTGATCAACGCGCTCACTGATGATGACCATCCAACTCAGTTACTTGCAGACTGGTTAACCATCCGCGAAACTTTTGGAACAGATATAAAAAATCGCAAATTTGTTTATCTCGGCGATGGAAACAATATGTCCCATGCTTGGCTAACCATGGGTGCGATTATGGGAGCACATGTTGTTGCGGCAACGCCAGATGGAAAATGGGCGCCAAGTTCAGATGTGGTTGCGCAAGCAAAGAAGATCGCTGAAAAAACTGGCGCAACAGTTGAAGTAACAAATGATCCTGAGGCCGCATCTAAGGGTGCAAGTGTTTTGTATACCGATGTCTGGATGTCGATGGGCGATCCCGAGGCAGAGCGTGCCGAGAAAATGAAGGTGCTTGCACCGTTTGCCGTTACAGATAATTTGATGGCGTTAACTGAAAAAGATTCGGTCTTCATGCACTGCTTGCCGGCGCACCGCGGTGAAGAAGTAGCGGCTTCCGTAATCGATGGCCCAAAGTCGGTCATCTGGCGCGAGGCTTATCATCGCCGCACAACTATTCAGGCTCTGCTGTATCACCTCACCCGCGGTGAACTCATCGGTAACTAATTAGGCGCCTATTCCGCACTTATTTACCTTTTATTTATCTAGTTATTCACCTATTTCGACTTACCACCTAGACATATACCCAAGTAAAGTCCGCATATGCGCGTAGCCGTCCCATTAGAAATCAAAGCTGGAGAAAAGCGCGTAGCGCTAGTTCCAGACATCATCAATAAATTAACTCGCCTTGGATATGAAGTTGTTATCCAATCTGGCGCAGGTGATAACTCACAAGGCACTGATGCGGCATACACCGCTGCGGGTGCATCTGTAGTTAAAGGCGATGTGCTTGCCGGCGCCGATGTTGTTCTATCGGTTCAGCCACTAACACCAGCGCAAATGGCTACCTTGAAAAAAGGTGCAATTACTATTTCATTCCTTTCAACTGTTACCGCAGTTGATTCAATCGATGCCGCTATCAAAGCTGGCGTCACCGCATTTTCACTTGAATTAGTTCCACGTATTTCACGTGCGCAGTCAATGGATGCACTTACCTCGCAGGCGTTGTGCGCTGGTTATCGCGCTGTTCTCGTCGGTGCAGAGATGTCACCACGCTTCTTCCCATTGTTGATGACTGCAGCGGGAACAGTTACACCTGCACAGGTCTTAGTGCTTGGCGCCGGCGTTGCGGGTCTCCAAGCGATTGCAACTGCTCGCCGCTTAGGCGCAGTTGTTTCTGCATACGATGTTCGACCATCTTCAGCTGATGAAGTTAAATCAATGGGTGCAACATTTATCCAACTCGAACTTGAATCATTAGAAGGCGCCGGCGGATATGCGCGAGAGATGACTGAAGAACGCGCTGCAAAACAACGCGAACTCCTAACTCCTTACATCGCAAAGTCACATGTAGTTATTACAACTGCTGCAGTTCCTGGTCGCACTGCGCCGCGTTTGATGACGCAAGCGATGATCGATGCCATGGAACCTGGCACAGTAATTGTTGATTTAGCTGCCGAAACAGGTGGAAACGTAGAAGGTTCAAAGCCTGGTGAAGTAATTGTTACTAGCGGCGGCGTTCGTATCTGGGGCGGTAAAGATGTACCAAGCCAGCTGCCATTCCATGCTTCAAGTCTGTACTCACGAAATGTCGTTAATTTGCTGACTTTGATGACGACTGGAACAAAGGATGGCGCACCAGTTGCGCTCAATCTCGACTTTGCAGACGAAATCATCAACGCATCGGCGGTTACTCACAGTGGCCAGCGACGCGACCCAAGTGCAGGAGGAGCCAAGTAATGGATGCAATGGCGATCGTCTCAATCTTCGTACTCGCAGTATTTGTGGGTTTTGAAGTTGTCTCAAAAGTTTCCTCAACTTTGCACACACCACTTATGTCAGGTGCCAACGCAATTCACGGAGTTATCTTGGTCGGTGCGATCATCGTCGCCGATCACAGCGAAACGAGCCTTGAACTAGCTCTCTCTGTAGTCGCAATTGTTCTTGCAACAATAAATATGATCGGCGGCTTTGTGGTTACAGATCGCATGCTCGAAATGTTTAAAGGAAATAAGAAGGGAGCAGATAAATGAACCGCACTATGTACGACTTAATCGGTCTCGCCGCTGGCGTCTGCTTCATCCTTGCTCTTAAAGGTTTATCTCACCCAAAGACCGCCCGTCGCGGAAATCTCATCGGCGCGCTCGGTGCAACGATTGCAACCTTGGTTGTCTTTGCTTACAACGCCCCACTAAATAATCTTGGTTGGATCATTGGTGCAATCGCAGTCGGTTCGCTCATTGGTGTGCCGGCAGCGCGCAGAGTTCAGATGACTCAGATGCCACAACTTGTCGCGCTATTTAATGGCGTTGGTGGCGGCGCTGCAGCGCTGGTTGCAATTGTGGAATATCTCGCTCTTGGTGATGGCGCTTCAACTGCAGTCGTTATCTTTACCGTCTTCACCGTTGTAGTTGGTTGCGTATCTTTCAGCGGTTCGATCATCACCTTCTTGAAGTTGCAAGAGTTGATGACAACTCGTCCAGTTGTTTTCCCTGGCGGAAGATTTGTTATCGCCGCAACGCTTGCCGCAGTATTCGGGGTTTCAGGTTGGGTTGTCGTTGAACTCGGAACTACCCCACTATTGGTTTTAGCCGCGCTTTCTTTGCTATTCGGTGTTCTCTTCGTGCTTCCTGTTGGTGGTGCAGATGTTCCGATCGTTATCTCATTGCTTAACGCATTTACTGGTCTAACGGTT
>JAXITH010000097.1:0-4149 GCA_034680185.1 Candidatus Planktophila sp. | reverse complement strand
CGTTACTGCATCTCTATTTCAAGGAGCACTTTGTGAAGAGCACGGTCGAAACACTTTCCTCAACTCGCGTCCGTCTCGATATCGAAGTTCCATATGCCGATCTCACCGAGTACGTAGCTGATGCATACAAGGCTGTGGCTGCAAAGGTAAACATCCCAGGTTTCCGCAAAGGCAAAATTCCTGCAGCGATGATCGATCAACGCGTTGGTCGCGGGTCAGTAATCGATGAAGCAATCAATAACGCACTTCCACAATTTTACGGAATGGCAGCTCGCGAACACGAAGTTCTAGTTGTTGGCCGCCCAGAAGTAGATATCAAGGAATACGTTGACAATGAGAAGTTGGTTTTCTCTGTTGAAGTTGATGTTCGTCCAGAAGTAACTCTTCCTGACTTTTCAAAGATCACAATCGAAGTTGATGATCTAGCTGTTACAGATTCAGATATCGATGAGCAGGTTGACGAGCTCCGCGCTCGCTTCGGAACTCTTACAACTGTTGAGCGCGAAACAAAAGATGGTGACTTCGTAACTGTTGATCTGACTGCGAAGATCGATGGCGCTGAAGTTGATGGCGGCAAGGCAAACGACATTTCATACGAAGTCGGTTCAAACCGCATGATCGATGGCTTAGATGCTGCACTTCTTGGCATGAAGGCCGGAGACGTTAAGAACTTTGAAACACAGCTCGTTGGTCAGAAAGATGACGAAAAGGGCGATGTTGAAATTAAGTTGAAGGCTGTTAAAGAGCGCGAACTTCCACCAGTTGATGACGCATTCGCAAAGTTGGCTTCTGAGTTCGACACCATTGCAGAATTGAAAGCAGATTTCGCAGAACGCTTGAAGCGCGTTAAGGCAATGGAACAAGGTGCACAAGCACGCGACCTACTTCTCAAGAAGATGATCGATGATCTTGATATTCCAGTCCCAGATAAGTTGGTTGCTGACGAAGTTCACGAACACCTCGAGGGTGAAGGTCGCTTGGAAGATGCCGAACACCGCGCTGAAGTTGATGGCCAGGTTCGCACATCAATCAAATCTGATTTCTTGCTCGATGCAATCGTTAAGGCTGAAGAAGTTCAAGTTAATGAAATTGAATTAACTGAATACTTAATCCGCACTTCACAGCGTTACGGCATGCCACCTGAGCAATTCGCTCAGCAGTTGCAAGATGCTGGTCAGATTTCACAATTGGTCGCAGAGGTTTCTCGCACGAAAGCGTTGGCTGGAGTTCTAGGTCGCGTTAACGTTGTCGACAAATCAGGCAAGAAGGTTGATCTCGAGGCGCTTCGCCCACAGACTCCGCCTGCAGCGCCAGCTGAACCTGCCGAATAAGCGCAAATTCCTCAAGGTAACCCCGCATAAATCTGGGGGTTTAACTCGGCTATATCTGGGTAGTAACTTAAGAACGCCCTAGTTGAAAACCGAGGATCTCGTGCGCAAGAAACTGATCGCCCTACTTTCGATTCTTACCTTGCTGTTGGCGCCAACTTTGGTGCAAGCCCAGGCTGCTGACTTTATTGACGATCAGTTCTACGAACTTCCGCTTCCTACAAACGAAGCCGGTTACCTAGGTGCACGTGTAGATGATTCGGTCTCATTTACTTTTAGCTCTTTCCTAATCGCAAACACTGAAGAGTTAATGAAGAACGGAATCGGCGTACCTTGCGATGATTTCAAGAGCGCTGAATGCGCGCAATATCCAAGGTATACCTACAACATTTATCTTCCGCCTTGCTCCGATGTAATTACCGACGATTGCATTACCTCAATCAGTGCGACAAAAAGTGATGGCACAGTTGTCGCTGGAAAGTTAACGGGATCTAAACCAAACATTGCCACTCCGGTTTTTAAGGGAGACCCTTCATTCAATATGCCCGATGGTTGGTATCCAACAATGTGGTCATTCGATGGAATTAAACATCCGGGTGGAGATGGATTCCTACTTCGCGCCTCGCTACTTTCTTTTCAGAATATGCGAAGCGTCGGAGTCATTACTCCACAATTACGCGTTTCAATCGGCGCAGTTTCCTGGACCCCAACTGAGGCATCAGGAAACTGGTCGAAGGCAACAAATAACATAAATCCGCAAACAGGATTTATGAGCGCAGGTGGTGCATCAGGTCCAACATGCAGTTTCTTCTTGGCAATTAAAGAATGTGCAGTCGCTTGGTCTATGCCTACAGATGTGAGATTTAAAGTTGAGTTAAAAACTAAGGCAAAAGTTAGTGGCTGGGTAAATGGTCGCTTATCGGACCCAAATGTTGTAGTTACTCAAAATGGTTCGGGTCAGGCGATATCAATTGAAGCTGCACCGATGTCCGTGCCAATTTTCGCTATGTATAAGAAGTTTTCAGAGTATTCAAAAGAGTTCCAAGATTTCAATCAACGTGTTGGTGGAGGCGCCGGGCGCATCATGTTCCCTGATAATTGGCGAGCAGATTACTCGGGATCAGGTCGCGAGCCATTCGACAAAATTTCTGCATTCCACTCCTTAAATACCTATGACGAGCAGGCATTCACCGAATTCCAGTACTTCTTAGCCGCATCGGACGATAAGGCAATAGCAACGAAGAATTTGTGGCACTTTGAATCTAATCGACTCTTTTTCCAAGACGGCGATCAGAATTTGAATACTTGCAGCAAGGACTTAACGGGACTTGCAGGAATCGTTACAACGAATTCAACGATGTTCATGGCTACTCCGCCGAAGTTCAACTCGACAACTCAGACCTTGGACTACAAGGTTGCTGCACCACACTATGACCGAAACGGGAAAGAAAACATTGGTCGTTACAACTTGGTCATTGATTCGAAAGTAGCGCGTTGTTTATACAAGTTCTCGACGGCACCGATCCAGGCTTCCGTTTCAATCATTAACGCAGATGGCTCACAACAAGTCTCTACCTCGACAATTAACGAGAAAAATGGGTGGCTCTACCTATCGGTAAATGGTTACACCTATTCCGCGCCAACGTTGAAAGTTAAGTTGAGCCAAGAGGAGACCGTTCCAACTCCTGTCGCCGAAGAGCCAACTACTCCGACTACGGGCAAAGTTTTGCCGCCCGTAATGGTTAATCCTTTGAAGGCGAAAACGATCTCGGTCAAAATGGGCAAGGTAGTTGTCTTTAACGTGCCAAACCCAGAAGCGTGGAAGGGCAAGGTTGTTAACTCTGCGATCGCAAAGTTTGTGCCAGGTGGACCGCAGTCGAGTTACGAAACCAATCCTTCGCTAACGATTCTGAAAAAAGGTAAGACATCCGTTTCGCTAACTAACGGAAAAAAGACCTACCTCCTTAAATTGACCGTCTCCTAAGCCACGGCCGAGGCGTTCGCCTCTGCCCTGAGCGAACAAGGGGAGATTTACGCCCTTTTTCTCATATTTGGGAAGCATTTCGCCTCAGGCATTGTTAAGGTCACTACATATCTAATGAGGCTTCACAGCTAATCAGGCTAATCAGGAGGAATACGTGGATTATCAAGTCCCACAATTGACCGGAGCAATGGCTCGGGCAGCAACTGGCAATGCGCTAGATGAAAATATCTACAACCGCCTTTTGCGCGAACGCATCATCTTCCTTGCCGGCGAATTCCGCGACGAGATGGCCAATGCAATCTGCGCACAGATGCTTCTGCTAGCTGCCGAAGACTCCGAGAAAGATATCTACCTTTACATCAACTCACCTGGTGGCTCAGTCACTGCAGGTATGGCGATCTACGACACCATGCATTACATCAAGAACGATGTTGCAACTGTTGCAATGGGAATGGCCGCATCAATGGGTCAGTTCATTCTTACAGCTGGTGCTCCAGGAAAACGCTTTGCTACTCCACATGCACGCATCTTGATGCACCAACCATTGGGTGGCATCGGCGGTACAGCAACAGATATTCGTATCCAGGCAGAACAAATGGCAATTACTAAGCAGACCATGTCTGAGCTAAACGCCAAGCACACTGGACAACCTCTAGAAAAGATCATCGCTGATTCAGATCGCGATAACTGGTTCAATGCTAAAGATGCTTTGGCTTATGGATTTATCGATCACATCGCTACAAACGATGGACAAGTTGCGGGAGGTAAGAAGTAATGAAGCACATTCAAGAGATTACAAACCGCTACGTTCTTCCAACAATCGAAGAAAAGACCGCT
>JAXITH010000096.1:0-4170 GCA_034680185.1 Candidatus Planktophila sp. | reverse complement strand
ACAGATCGCTCCCCCTGCAGTCTTTCCAAATTTATAACCGTCGGCTTTAGCAAGAAACGGAATCGTTAGCGCATGACCGCTTCCGGATTCAACGCGACGAATCAAATCAAGTCCGGCGGTGATATTTCCCCATTGATCTGAACCGCCCAATTGCACTGTGCAGTTTGAGCGACGGAAAAGATCTAGAAAGTCGAAAGATTGAAGTACTTGGTATGAAAATTCAGTGTATGAAATTCCACCTGCTTCAAGGCGCGATGACACTGAATCCTTAGAGAGCATTTGGTTAACGCTGAAATGCTTGCCGACATCGCGAAGAAATTCGATTGCAGATAGTGGTGAAGTCCAGTCAAGGTTATTGGCAACAATTGCGGCATTGTCTTTGGCGTTGAAATCTAAGTACTTCGATACTTGCAGTCGGATACGTTCTACCCAAGCAGCAACGACATCTGTTGTATTAAGGCTACGTTCTTCATTCTTTCCGCTGGGGTCACCGATAAGTCCAGTTGCTCCACCGACAAGTGCGATAGGTATGTGGCCGGCTAGTTGAAAGCGGCGCAGGGCCAAAAGCACGACCAAGTTTCCGACGTGAAGACTTGGCGCAGTTGGATCGAAGCCGATATAAAGAGTGGTTGGCTTAGATAGCGTCTCAATAAGTGCGGCTTCATCGGTTGATTGCGAGAAGAGTCCGCGCCATTTAAAGTCTTCGATTAACGCCTTAGATTGCGTAGCCATTTTCGGGTTCACTCCCCCATCATCGTTGAGAATGAACTCATTTGGTCGGATAATTTCTTTTCTGCCGCTTTAATGTCGGAGTTTGCTGTCGCTAACTGTGCGGCTAGTGCTGTGCCTCCGGTAGCGCCGATAGTTGTGCGAGAGGCGATAGCGCCTTCAACGGTAAGAACCTTGCGGATCTCTGGGGTTAATTCAGGATGCACTCCCGCAAAATCCTGATCACTGAGTTCGTGGAGTTGAAGTTCTTTAGCTTCGCAGAGTGCAACGCACTTTCCTGCAGCTTCATGAGCTGAGGCAAATGGCACATGAGCGCGAACCAAGAAATCAGCGATCTCTGTTGCAAGTGAGAAACCTTGCGGTGCCGCAGCCAACATCTTGGCGCGATCGAAACTTGTCGTTGCAACCATTCCCGTTACAGCCGGAAGAACCAGAATGAGAGTGTCAATCGAATCGAAGAGCGGCTCTTTATCTTCTTGTAAGTCACGGTTGTACGCGAATGGAAGTCCTTTAAGCATCGCCAGAACTCCAGTTAAATTTCCGATAAGGCGACCGGCTTTTCCGCGAGCGAGCTCTGCCATATCTGGATTCTTCTTCTGCGGCATGATTGATGAACCGGTTGAGTAAGCATCTGCAACTTTCGCCCAGCCAAACTCGGTCGTTGCCCAAATACACCACTCTTCACCTATTCGAGATAGATGAACTCCGACCATCGAAATAATAAAGAGCGCCTCGGCGACAAAGTCGCGATCCGATACGCCATCGATGCTATTTGCAGAAGATGAAGCAAAACCAAGATCGTTCGCAGTCACTTCTGGCTTTAAACCAAGTCCTGATCCAGCAAGCGCACCAGAACCGAGTGGGCTAACTGAGGTGCGCTTTAACCAATCTTGAATTCGATCTAGATCGCGTGAAAATGCGTGGATATGTTTTGCTATTTCATGGCCAAATAAAATTGGTTGAGCATGTTGCATGTGCGTGAAACCTGGCGCTGGTGCGTCGCCGTATTCAGCCGACTTTGCGGCAAGGGCCTTTTGAAGTTCCAAGATCATCTGGGCTATTTCCATCATGTGATCGATGGCGAAGAGTTTTAAGTCGGTTGCAACCTGATCATTACGAGAACGACCTGCGCGCAGCGCTCCCCCGACGTCGCCGATCTTTTGGGTCAGGCCGCGTTCGAGTGCGCTATGTACATCTTCGTCATCCTCAGCGGGCAGAAATTGTCCGACTGCGACTTCATCGATTAGTTCGCGCAGCGCTTTTTCAATCTGAATCGCGGCATCGTCTTTGAGTAAGCCCGAAGCTTTGAGCACACGAAGATGCGCTAGAGAAGAGCGGAGATCGTATGGTGCTAAACGCCAATCGAAGTCCACGCTGCGAGAGAGTGCAAAGACAGCATCGGCTGGTGCATCAGAGAAACGTCCACCCCAGAGAGCCATTATTTTGCCTTTCGCTTACTTGAAGAATTCTTGGCTGCGCCAAAGTTGAGCAATTCTTTCGCAAGTTCGGCTCCACCGCTCGCCTTTCTGGAAACAACTAAAACCGTGTCGTCGCCGGCGATGGTGCCAATAATGTTTTCTAGCCCAGAATTATCGAGAGAGCTCGCCAGAAACTGAGCGCCTCCAGGAGGGGTGCGAACAACTGCAAGGTTTCCCGATGCTTCGACCGAGAGAATCAGATCTGATGGCAGCGGCATAGAACGTGCGATCGAGCCATCTGCAGTTGTACCGAGTTGATAGATGAGTTCGCCGCTTTCGCTTCTAGATCGAACCGCGCCAAGTTCTTCGAGATCGCGGCTTGCCGTTGCTTGCGTAACAACAAAGCCAGCCTTCTTCAGAAGCTTTACCAGATCAGATTGCGAGTGAACTACTCCGGCTTTGATTAGTGAAATCGCCTTGGCGCGGCGCGCTGATACCGAATTTGAGTTTAGGACCTTAGCCATGGTTGACCTCTCTCATTGATTTAGCAAAAGCGGCGATGAATTTATCTATTTGAACTTTGGTAACAATTAAAGCGGGTGCAATACGAATGGTTTCAAGATTTGGTGCGTTAACCAGAAAACCATTCTTTGCCAACTCTGCTGCCAGCTCTTTTGCATATTCGCCATCCAGGGCAACTCCGATGAGTAGTCCGCGACCACGAACATCGCTGACTCCACGAATTGCCCCCAGTTTAATTTTCAATCTCTTTTCAAAACTGCGCGCCTGAGTCATCAAACGGTTCTTTTCGATTACAGATATTGCCGCTAGCCCAGCGGCGGCGGCTATTGGGTTGCCGCCGAAAGTTGTTCCGTGTTCTCCTGGCGCAAATTGTGGAGTCGTACTTCCGAGAGTAATCATCGCGCCAAGTGGAAGTCCTCCCCCGATTCCCTTTGCCAAGGTGATTACATCGGGGCGAATGTTCTCGTGTTCATAACCAAACCAATTTCCCGTGCGACCCATTCCGGTCTGAACGCAATCTAGAACTAGAAGCGCACCATGTTGATCGCAGATCGCTCGCAAATCTTTTAAGTAACCAACAGGTGGAGTTATAACTCCAGCCTCACCAAGAATCGGTTCGACAATCACCATTGCGGTCTTCTTTGATACCGCTTTGCGCATCGCGTTTATATCCCCGAAAGGAACATGCTTAATATCTTTTAATAGCGGCCTAAATGGAGCGCGCTTGTTTTCCTGCCCCGTTAGCGAAAGCGCACCCATGGTGCGACCATGAAAGGCGCCAGTAGTTGCAACGATGCGCGTTTTGCCGGTCTTGCGCGAGAGCTTTAGAGCGGCTTCATTTGCCTCAGCTCCAGAGTTGCAGAAGAAAACTCTGGCAGTGTTATCACCAGTCAACTCCTGTAACTTTTTCGCTAAAGCAAGCCCGGATGGGTGGCTATAGAAATTACTGACGTGTCCCAGCTTGGAGACTTGAGCGGAGACTGCTTTAACGATCGCCGGGTGGGCATGTCCGAGAATATTTGTAGCGATTCCGCCTAAGAAATCTAAATACTTCTTCTTATTGATATCTGTAACCAATAAACCTTTTCCGGATACCAAAGAAATCTCTGGGGTTCCGTAATTAAGCTGCATGACATCTGACCATGCAATCGCAGATGGCTTCTTAACTGGGCTCATTTCGTCACCAACGTTCCTCCGTTATTGCCAAGCGCTGCTGCGAAGGCCGATGGATCGGTTCCATCGATAATTCTGACTGCGCTGGCACCGGTATCTATTGCATCTAGGCATGCCTGAACTTTCGGCGCCATTCCCTCTGCAAAAGTTGATTTCAACGAATCTAATTCTGCGTAAGTTATCTGCGAAATTAGCGACGATGTATCAGGCCACGAACGGTAGATACCCGCAACATCAGTCATGATGATCAGAGATTCTGCGTCAAGCGCCCCAGCAATCGCAGCCGCAGCTAAATCAGCATTGACATTTAAACCGCCGGTGCGAGATT
>JAXITH010000095.1:0-4192 GCA_034680185.1 Candidatus Planktophila sp. | reverse complement strand
TATCAGCGGTTACATCATCAAAGACCACGCCCATTACTGGACGAGTTGATTTACCGGTTGCGATAAATTCTTCGATGACGCGTTTTGCTTCGTTAATTGGAATTGAGAAACCTAGACCGATACTTCCGCTGGTACCACCAGAAGTTAGAGTGGCGATCGCTGAGTTAACACCGATGATTCGACCTTGCGCATCAACAAGTGCGCCGCCAGAGTTACCGGGGTTGATTGCAGCATCGGTCTGAATCGCATTTACATATGAAGTTGAATCAGTTGTTCCTGCAGTAACCGGACGGTTTAACGCAGAGATAATTCCCTGAGTAACTGTATTTGCCAGCCCTAAAGGTGAACCGATTGCCAGTACTTCATCGCCAACGCTGACTTTAGAGGAATCACCGAGTGCAATAGCTGGCAAATTGCCCTTCTTTACCTGCAGAACTGCGATGTCGTACATACGATCGCGTCCAACGATTGTGGCGGCAACTTCGCTGCCATCAGCAAATTCGACCTTGATGGTTCCGCTGGTCGCGGCTGCTTCAACAACGTGGTTATTGGTAATGATGTAGCTAACCGAAGAAGTTGATTTATAGATTGAACCTGAGCCAGTTCCGCCGCCAGTGGTTGTCTTTACTGAAATTGAAACAACAGATGGGGTAACGAGCGCCGAAATTGATTTGGCGTTAATTGAATTGTTGCCAATTTCAATAGCTGTCTTATTGGTTGGGCATGAACCAGATTTGGCTAAAGTTAAAGCCTGGGTGCGATTATCGGCACATACAACAACGCTGCCGACAGTTGATGTTGTTGCGGCAGTTGCAACGGTGCCCGCAACAAGTGCGCCAGCAACAAAAGCGATGGTTACCTTCAAAGGTGTACGTGTGATCTTCATGGCTTGATCATCTCTCTTAATCCTTAGCGAATCCTGTGATTAATATGTAAAGATTATTAGGCTTCTACGATCCAGGCACCTTCAACAGCGACTTTTACCTTAGCCAGCGGTGTATTCGTTGGCCCGGTAAGCGCTTTTCCACCATTTTCGGGATCAAAGACTGCGCCATGGCATCCGCATTGCAGATTCTTAGATGCCGAGTTGTAAGTGACCGTGCAGCCTTCATGAGTACAAACCGCAGAATAGGCATAGACCCCGGTTTTGGTTTTGAAGAGAACTGCCGGCGTTCCGGATTTAGAAGTGAAGTTATGGGTCTTACCGATTGCGATATCGCTAACCTTAATAATCTTTATCGGCCCCGTCGCTACCGCTGCCTTTTTCTCCTTCGGGAAAAGTTTTCCGATCCCGATTCCTGCAATGGCAAGGGCGGCAACCGAAGAGATTCGAATAAAGCCACGGCGATCGATTGCCAGGCTGCTCTTACGGCGCGAACCATAGAGAAATAGAAAGTAGGAAAGCCAGAGCACGGCATAGGCCAGATCACTTGCGAAGAAATATGGCTGAACGTTCCAACTACTTGCCAACCAGAGCGTGATCGACATAGCTAAGCCACCAAAAGCGGCCCACGTTGGTGCGATCCAAAGAAGCGTTGCAAATCCGATTGCAAATTCTGCAACCATTACAAATATTCCGATTTGTGTTGCGTGTTCAAGAGATTTATTTAAGAGAAAATCAATTGGAGAATTCTGCGCATAGGCCGCTAGTTGCGTACCGATAAAAGTTGGCGAACCAGAAGTTAAGAATCCTGGATCACTGGCTTTATCCCAACCGGCGTAGATCCAAGTGACCCCGAGCCAGAAGCGCATTACGCGCAGTGGCCAGAGTTGGTTTCTCCAAGAGGTTTTAAACTTCATAAACTCAATTTAGACCCAATTGGCTTATAAAAGATGGATAACACTTGCGAAGCTGCCCCACCTGGCCTCGATCCAGGGACATCCGAATTAACAGTTCGGCGCTCTACCAACTGAGCTATGGGGCAATGGTTATTAACTTGTCGTGCAGGCGCACACTCTAGCGCAAGAGGCGGGGTGGGTCTAAATCGAGCGAAGCGCGAGATCGTGCAGACCGCGGCGGGTGGTCTCAAGGGCCACCAGGCTGGCGAAGGCTTGGTTGTACTCCTGCTCATTTTCAACAGGATTTAACCGCTGTAGCGAAGATTTGAGTTCTGCGATCGCCCGCGAAATTCCGACTTCACGTAATCGCGCAACGATGCTTTCTACATAGTGGCCCGTAACTTCGCCATCGGCGCGAATCGGTTCTACATTTAATTCGGTAAAGAGCGAACGCATATTCTCGTCAGCGATTTGTTCGATTTCGATCGAACTCTTCTCTTCGGCCTGCGCGATGATCTGTGCCAATTGAATATATGCCGGATGTGAAAATGCGCCGCTTTCAATTTCGCGCCAATTGGAAATTAGCGAAGGCATCTGTAGGCGAGCCTTTAAAACTTCTCGTTCCAAAATCAAGCGCGGCTCTTGAGGATTTGGACGCCACTGCACTTGTGGCACTTCTTCTTCATTTGCTGCTGGTGCGCTCTGCTGTGGTTGTTTCTTTACGCCTTGAGCCACCGCTGATGAAACAGTTTCTACTTCGACGCCGAGCCAGCCAGCGAGTAAACGTGTGTACTCAGGGCGCAGCGATTTATCGCGAATCTGTGCGACCAGCGGCGCTGTTGCATTAAGTGCGTTAACGCGACCTTCGGCGGTATCTAATTTATGAAGAGCAAGTTCGGTACGAATCGCAAACTCGAAAAGCGGAACACGCTTAGCGATCAAATCACGTAGCGCAAGGTCACCTTTCTGCTGGCGCAGGTCGCATGGATCAAGACCATTCGGTTCAACTGCTACAAATGTTTGAGTAACAAATTTTTGATCTTCAGTAAAAGCGCGCATCGCCGCTTTCTGTCCGGCGGCATCGCCATCGAAGGTAAAGATAACTTCGCCGCGGAAAGCATCGTCATCCATCAGCAAGCGGCGAATAATGCGAATGTGATCGGCTCCGAACGCCGTTCCACAAGTAGCAACAGCAGTTGTAATCCCAGCTAACTGCGCTGCCATTACATCTGTGTAGCCTTCAACAATAACTACTTGGCGCTTTTTAGCGATCTCTTTCTTCGCCATATCAAGTCCGTAAAGCACCTGGCTCTTCTTATAAATTGGGGTTTCAGATGTATTTAAATACTTAGGGCCCTGATCTTCTTCATCGCTGGCCAGCTTTCGCGCGCCAAATCCCACAACATCTCCGGAAATATCTTTAATTGGCCAGGTAAGGCGATTGCGGAATTTATCAATTGGGCCGCGCTGTCCCATCTTGGAAAGTCCAGCGGTTTCCAGTTCATCGACCGTAAATCCTTGCTCGCGCAAGAACTTAGTTAAGCCATCCCATTCATCTGGGGCATATCCAACTCCGAAAGTTTCGCAGGCGCCTTTATCAAATCCGCGCTTGGTCATTAGCTCTCGCGCATGAGCAGCAAGCGGTGAAGTATTCAGTTGTTCTTGATAGAACTTAGCGGCAAGTGCATTTGCCGCAATTAAACGGGAGCGATTGCCGGCCGGTGCTGGTGTGAAATTTCCTTGTTCATAACGGAGTTGATAACCCATGCGATCGGCTAAACGCTCGATAGTTTCGGTAAAACTCAAGTGATCAATTTTCATTAAGAAAGCAATTACATCGCCGCTAGCCTGGCAGCCAAAGCAGTGGAAGAAACCCTTGCTTGGGGTTACGTGAAATGAAGGAGATTTTTCATCGTGGAAAGGACAGAGCCCCTTCTTCTGACCGCCACCAGCAGATTTAAGTTGTACATAATCTGCAATGACTTCATCAATAGGCGAGCGTTCGCGCACATGCGCGACATCTTCTTCTTTAATACGTCCGCTCATAAATACATGTTATCTCTCTAGACCGATATCAGAGCGCGCTCAAGCGGGCATGGAGCGCGTAGGCGCCGGGATCGGTAAGGCTGGCAACTTGGTCGATGATGATGCGCATGCGCGAAGTTTCATCGTTGGAGGCTTGCCAGTCCTTAACAAAGATCGGATCCAGCGCAGTTGCCGCATGCTTATGTAACATTTCAACCAACTCTTTAATAACGATCTGCTGCTTGGCATAACGCTCTTGTGAAATCGCGGCGTTGATTAGGTAATGCCCTGCAACCGCCTTTAAGAAATCCACTTCTATCTCTTGTTCGCGCGGAATAACTAGATCAGCCTCATAGCGACGTAGCGCGCCATCTCCGTGAACTTTTCG
>JAXITH010000094.1:0-4232 GCA_034680185.1 Candidatus Planktophila sp. | reverse complement strand
GTATCCAGGCAGAACAAATGGCAATTACTAAGCAGACCATGTCTGAGCTAAACGCCAAGCACACTGGACAACCTCTAGAAAAGATCATCGCTGATTCAGATCGCGATAACTGGTTCAACGCTAAAGATGCTTTGGCTTACGGATTCATCGATCACATCGCTACAAACGATGGACAAGTTGCGGGAGGTAAGAAGTAATGAAGCACATTCAAGAGATTACAAACCGCTACGTTCTTCCAACAATCGAAGAAAAGACCGCTTACGGTTACAAGCGCCTCGATCCTTACACAAAGTTATTCGAAGAGCGCATCATCTTCTTGGGTCAGCCAATTGATGACACCGTTGCAAACGATGTAATGGCGCAGTTACTTACACTCGAGTCAATGGATCCAGATCGCGATATCTCGATCTACATCAACTCACCTGGTGGTTCATTCACAGCGCTGACTGCTATTTACGACACGATGCAATTTGTTCGCCCAGACATCACAACAATCTGTCTCGGACAAGCAGCATCAGCTGCCGCGATCATCCTTGCGGGTGGAACAAAAGGTAAGCGTTACGGACTAGAACATTCACGAATCCTTATCCACCAGCCTTCATCTGAAGGTGGGGGACAGGCATCCGATATCGAAATCCAGGCACGCGAGATCATGCGCATGCGCGGACTTCTCGAAACAATGCTCGCTAAGCACTCAAATAAGAGCGTTGAAGAAATCGAGAAAGATATCGAACGCGACAAGATCCTTACCGCTGCAGAAGCAGTTGAGTACGGAATTATCGATAGAGTTATGGCTTCACGTAAGGCTAAGCCTTCAGCATAATTCTTAATTAATTTCTTAAAGAGGAGCGTCGGTTTAGAAATGTTTAAAAAATATTTCGAACCCGGCGCTCTTTTATCTTATGTGGCATTTCGCAACATGCTCATCTCGGCAACTTTAACCAGCGTTGCTGTTTCGGCTTTTCCCATTGCACTTGCGGTGACCGTCCTCGATGCCGGAGGAACCGCCTCGACACTGGGGCTAATTCTCGCAGCCAGAGTTTTATCTGGCGTTGCACTCGCACCCATTGGTGGAGTTTGGGTTGATCGCTTGCCACGCAAAACCATATTGATCCTTGCGGATGGTTTCCGTGCGCTAATGGCGAGCGTCGTTATCTTTATTAATCCTGAAAACATCTCGATGTGGATTCTTGGAACCATCGTTGTATTAATGGGAGTAAGCGATGCATTCGGAGGACCAGCATCTGGAGCAATCATTCCAAGCTTGCTACCTGATTCGATGCTTCCTTCTGGCAACGTTGTTCACGGAATCGGTAAGCGCACCGCGACGATCGTTGGTCCAGGAATTGCAGGAATTATCGTTGTTTCACTCGGAACGCATGCGACATATATCGCCACAGCTGTCCTATTTCTTTTAGGCGCAGTTTTACTGATCAGAATTAATGAAGGACCTGTAGTAGCAAAGGATGCAATTCGGAACTCCTTCGCCACCGATGTCCGCGAAGGCCTGCGCGTGGTTTGGTATTACAAATGGATTGCCGCGATGATCCTTATGGCATCAGTTCAACTGATGATGGTTATTGGCGTTGAAAATGTTCTACTGCCCGTAATTACAAAACGCGACTTTGGTACCGCTTCGGTCTTTGCGACGTCAGCTGCGCTCTTTAGTTTGGGGGGAGCGATCTCCGCTGTCATCTGCATAAAAGTTAAAATTAAAAATCCAGGACTAGTTTCGGTTGTTGTATGGGGGCTATTCATATTTGCGCCGCTGGTTCTGGCATTTCCTTCATCGCGAGAAGTCATCTTTATCGCCTACTTCATCGCGGGGTTCTCGGTTGGCCCTTGGGAAGCATTTTGGAGTACCCAAGTTCAACGCGAAGTTCCTGCGGAGTATCAAGGACGAGTTTTCAGTATTGATTACATGGGTTCTGTTGGATTAATGCCGCTCGGAATGGCTTTGGCTGGACCAATGGTAAATATCTTCGGAGAACGGGAGCTTTTAGTTGGTGTCGCCATCTTCCATTTATTCATCTGCGCCATAGTTTTATTTGTTCCTGGCGTAAAGGAGATGAAGTCGACCAGGCCTCCGTATTCTCCAAGCAACTTAGGCAAGTAATTCATCTATGGGCGAACACACCCAAGCCTGATTTAACCAACATATTTCCACGCTAAAAACTATTCTTTACCCATGACTCGTATCGGTGAAACTAGCGACCTGCTTAAATGCTCCTTCTGCGGCAAGACGCAGAAGCAGGTCAAGAAGCTCATCGCCGGTCCTGGCGTTTATATCTGCGACGAATGCATCGAACTCTGTAACGAGATCATCGTTGAAGAACTTGCCGAGGCGAGCACGCTCGGGTTAACCGAACTTCCAAAGCCACAGGCAATCTTTGAATTTCTAGATCAATATGTAATCGGTCAAGATCGCGCAAAGAAATCTTTAGCGGTTGCTGTTTACAACCACTACAAGCGCGTTCAGTCTGGTGAAGCAAAGGGCGAAGATGGAGTAGAGCTCGCCAAGTCAAATATTTTGTTGCTAGGCCCAACTGGTTGTGGCAAGACACTGATGGCTCAAACGTTGGCGCGCATGCTCAACGTGCCATTTGCAATTGCAGATGCAACCGCCCTCACCGAAGCAGGCTATGTCGGTGAAGACGTCGAAAACATTTTGCTAAAGCTTTTGCAGGCCGCAGATTACGATGTAAAAAAAGCCGAAACCGGAATCATCTACATCGATGAAATCGATAAGGTCGCACGTAAGTCTGAGAATCCATCGATTACTCGTGACGTATCCGGTGAAGGCGTGCAACAAGCACTACTTAAGATTCTCGAAGGAACTGTCGCATCAGTTCCACCACAAGGTGGACGTAAGCACCCACATCAGGAATTTATCCAACTAGATACAACCAACGTTCTCTTTATCGTTGGTGGCGCATTCGCTGGCCTAGATAAGATCATTGAAGCGCGTAGCGGAAAGGCTGGAGTTGGATTTAATGCAACTCTGCAAGAGGCTGCCGAAAAGAACCGTAAAGATATTTTCCACGATGTAATGCCTGAAGATCTATTGAAGTTCGGAATGATCCCTGAATTCATCGGTCGCCTTCCAGTTTTAACAAGTGTTGAAAATCTTGATAAGCCAGCGCTAATGCAGATTCTTACTGAGCCAAAGAACGCGCTCGTTAAGCAATATCAACGACTCTTCAACCTCGATGACGTAGAACTTGAATTCACGCCTGAATCACTTGATGCGATCGCAGAGCTAGCGCTAAAGCGCGGCACGGGCGCCCGTGGCCTTCGCGCGATCATGGAATCAGTCCTTCTCTCTGTGATGTACGACGTACCAAGTCGTACTGATATCGCAAAGGTGATCATTAATAAGGAATGTATCGACGAAAATGCGGCTCCAACGCTGGTTGCACGCACTGGTGATATTCCAAAGCGCGCTTCACGCCGCGAAAAAGGTTCAGAGGAGAAGAGCGCATAATCTAGACTGCGCTCTATGACTTCAGCTTCGCCATCAGGCAAAGAACTCGCATCGACCTTTAATCCAGGCGATATTGAGTCCAGCCTCTATTCAAAATGGCTAAAGGCTGACTACTTCACCGCTGATGCATCTTCACCTAAAGAAGCTTTCACAATCGTTCTGCCTCCTCCCAATGTCACTGGAGTTCTACACATTGGTCACGCGCTAGATCAAACTCTTCAAGATTGTCTTTCACGCATGAAGCGCATGAAAGGTTATGAAGTTCTCTGGTTGCCCGGAATGGATCACGCGGGAATTGCAACTCAGAACGTTGTTGAAAAACAATTAGGCGCTAAAGGGTTATCCCGTCATGATTTAGGACGCGAAGAGTTTGTTAAGAAAGTTTGGGAATGGAAAGCCGAATCTGGCGGAGCCATTCTTGATCAGATGAAACGCCTGGGCGTAAGCGTTGATTGGTCACGCGAACGTTTCACAATGGATGAAGGAATGTCCAAGGCCGTTGTATCTATTTTTAAGAAGATGCACGATGCTGGACTTATCTATCGCGCAGAGCGCATCATCAACTGGTGCCCTCGTTGCTTAACCGCACTTTCAGATATTGAAGTTGATCACCAGGACGATGCTGGCGAATTTGTTCAGATTCGTTACGGCGAAGGCGAGCAGTCAATTGTTGTCGCAACAACTCGTGCCGAAACAATGCTCGGTGATGGCGCAGTTGCGGTTCACCCAGATGACCCTCGTTACAAGC
>JAXITH010000093.1:0-4282 GCA_034680185.1 Candidatus Planktophila sp. | reverse complement strand
TTGTCCTTCATTCATAACCGCGATTGTGTCTGCCATTGTCATAGCTTCTTCTTGATCGTGAGTTACGTGTACGAAAGTCAGACCTACTTCGCGCTGAATCCACTTGAGTTCGATCTGCATCTGACGACGAAGCTTAAGATCGAGTGCACCTAATGGTTCATCGAGTAGCAGTAGTGCTGGACGGTTAACAATGGCGCGAGCAAGTGCGATGCGCTGTTGCTGTCCACCTGAAAGTTGGGTCGGCTTACGACCTGCCAAGTGAGGAAGCTCAACCAAGTTAAGAACTTTATTTACTTCTGCATCAACATCTTTAATACCGCGACGGCGAAGACCGAAGGCGATATTTTCAAAGATAGTCAGATGCGGAAATAGCGCATAGTTCTGAAAAACTGTATTGATTGGACGTTGGTACGGCTTTGTTGTGGTGATATCTGTTTCGCCAAGGCGAATACTTCCAACCGTTGGTTCTTCCAATCCTGCAATCATTCGCAAAGTGGTGGTCTTTCCGCAGCCTGATGGACCAAGCAGCGCAAAGAAGGAACCCTTCGGAATGGTTAGCGAAAGATCATCTACCGCCTTGAAATCACCGTACTCTTTTGTGATTCGAGTAAGTATTAAATCCCCGCGTGCAGAAGTGGCATCAAAGCTCACTTAGTTGCCGGCAGCCTTCTGGAAAGCCTCTGTCCAAGAAGTTTCTTCTGTAGGTGTGAGCGAACGGAAGACACTGAGGTTCTTCATCGTTGCTTCACTTGGGAAGATGTACTCGCTCTTAGCTAGATCTGGATCAATCTTTTCCATCTCAGCCTGCGCGCCCTTAACTGGCGTTACGTAGTTAACGTAGGCAGCAACTTCTGCAGCAATCGCTGGGTCGTAGTACCAGTTGATCAACTTTTCAGCACTTGCCTTAGCTTCTGGAGTTGCAGTTGATGGAATCATCAAATTGTCACCTGAAATTGTTCCGCCTGACTCAGGAATTGCGAAGTCAAATTTACCTTCATTCTCTGAAGCCAAGATAAACATATCTCCCGACCAACCAATAACAGCTGTCGCATCACCTGATGTGAGGTCTTCAGCGTATTCGTTGCCCTTAACGCCGCGAATCCATCCATCTGAAATTTTGCCAGCCATGAAATCAACTGCGTTCATGTATTGATCTTCAGTTACTGTTGCTGGATCTGCACCCTGCGCAAGCAAGATAACGCCGATGGTGTCGCGAAGTTCTGAAAGCACAACAATCTTGCCCTTATTTTGTGGAGCAAATAGATCTTCAAGTGTGCGAATTCCCTTGGGATTCTTTTCGGTGTTCCAACCGAAGCCACCCATGATGCCTTGCCAGGTAAGAGTTGATTCGCGGTTTGCATCGTATGAAGGTGATGCAAGAGTGTCGAGAATATTTGTCTTATTTGGAATATTTGCAGCATCAAACTTTTGTGCATAGCCAAGGCGAATCCAACGCGCTGCCATCCAGTCGGTAGGGCTAACCAAGTCATAGCCGATATCTTCGCCAAGCTTTAGTTGTGCTTGTACTTTTCCAAAGAACTCATCGTTATCGTTGTAATCTTCGAAATACTTAACATCAATACCAGTTGATTCGGTGAACTTATCAAGTGTTGGATAAGTTTTATTTGTTTCATCGAAATCTAAGTACAGTGGCCAGTTACCCCAACGAATAGCGTCCCCAGATGCGCCAGAACCTTCGCCTGAACCGCATGCTGCGAGCGCACCAGCAGCGCCGACGCCACCAATACCTGCTAGAACTGCACGGCGTGAAACACGTGCGTTAATGATTGAACGTGCTTCTGGTGATAGTGGTGACTTCTTAGCCATGTTGATGGGCTCCTTTTTGATTTTCCGGAACAAGGGACGGTTGTGCAGGGCTCATTATGTAACCCAACAGCCCTGCACGCCAAACGATTTCGCCATTATTTAGCGAAAATTTCTCTGAATTTTTACCCGTTTAGGTTGGTCATGACGTGCTTAATACGGGTGTAATCCTCAAATCCGTAGGCAGATAGATCCTTGCCATATCCCGAGCGCTTGAATCCACCATGTGGCATCTCGGCAACGATTGGGATGTGAGTGTTGATCCAGACGCATCCAAAGTCAAAGGCCTTAGCCATTCGCATCGCGGTGCCGTGATCCTTGGTCCAGACAGATGAAGCTAAGCCATACTCGACGCCATTTGAAAGGGCGATCGCTTCTGCCTCATCTTTAAACTTCTGGATTGTGATGACTGGTCCGAAGATTTCGGATTGGATGTGCTCATCCTGCTGGCGAAGATCGGCGATCACAGTTGGAGCGATGAAGTAGCCCGCGCGATCTAGGGCTGACCCGCCTGCTACAACGCGAGCGTGTGATGGCACGCGATCTAGGAAACCTTTAACGCGTTCGAATTGAGCTGCGTTATTTACAGGTCCAACGATTACATCTTCATTTGGCATACCCACTGCGATTTCGTTCGTTGCCTGGTGTGCGAGAAGTTTGACCATCTCTTCGTAAACGCCTTCTTGTACCAAGACGCGAGTTGCGGCGGTGCAATCTTGACCAGAGTTAAAGAATCCGGCGATAGCGATTCCTGCGGCGGCGGCTTCAAGGTCGGCATCGTTAAAGACAACAACTGGCGCCTTGCCACCTAGTTCAAGGTGAACGCGCTTTAACTGCTTGGCAGCGCTTCCCGCAACTTCCATACCCGCACGAACTGAACCGGTAATTGAAACCATCGCAGGCGTTGCATGTTCAACCACGGCTTTTCCGGTTTCGCGTTCTCCACAAATTACGTTGATTACGCCATCTGGTAAAAATTCGCCCATGATCTCGGCCATAAAGACGGTCGATGCAGGAGTGGTGTCACTTGGCTTAAGTACAACCGAGTTACCGGCAGCAATTGCAGGCGCCCACTTCCAAACCGCCATCATCATTGGGTAGTTCCAAGGTGTTACTTGGCCGCAAACGCCAACTGGTTCGCGACGAATAAATGAGGTCATTCCCTTCATATATTCGCCAGCAGATTTGCCCTCTAAGTTACGAGCTGCGCCTGCGAAGAAGCGGATCTGATCAATCATTGGTGGAACTTCTTCTGAAGTTGTTAGCCCAATTGGCTTTCCACAGTTTTCAGACTCGATCGCGATGATTTCATCGGCGCGAGATTCGATCGCATCGGCGATTTTTAGAAGAGCGCGTTGGCGCTCAGAAGGAGTTGAATCGCGCCATTCGGTGAAGGCGTTTGCCGCAGCGGTCATCGCCTTATCGACGTCGGCAGCGTTTGAATTCGGAGCAGTTGCGAATGCTTGACCTGTTGCTGGGTTAATCAGCGTGGTTGTCTCACCAGAAGATGAGTCAACTAACTTTCCATTAACAAAGTTCTGCAACTTCTTCATTTTAGTTCTGCCCCTTTACTGCACGAATCAATTGATCGCCATGATCAACTGGATGTTTTGAATAACCTTCTAGCCATTTAGCAATTGTGTAGTGACCTGATTCAGAGTGCACGCCTGACTTTTCTAGATCTGACTCTTCAAGACGTTTAATGATGTCGAGCGAGCCGGCGCGGACGGCAGCAAAGATCGCGATTGAATTTTCAACTGGCGCGCTTTCATATCCAAGTTGTGGAGCGGTAGCCCAAAGATTTTCATCGTAACCTTGAATGATCGAACCTTCTGGCTCGGCAACCAAACGACGCAAGCGCGCATAAGACTGCGCTTCTGAATCAGCTAAGTGATGAATGATCTGACGTGCCGACCAACCTTCAGGATCTTTGATATCTAATTGATCCGCAGTTACTCCGCGCGCCAAATTAAGGAAGTACTGAGTTGATGATTCGTAGACGGCTGATTGTTCTTGGATGCTCATACCGTTGAGTCTATTTACTCTTTTCGGCCGCTGCCAACTGCCCGCAGGCGCCATCGATTTCGCGTCCCCGCGTATCACGCACGGTTACGGGGACCCCGTAGCTTTCAAGAATTCGTACAAACTCGGCCTCGTCCTCGCGACGCGAGGCTGTCCACTTAGAGCCCGGGGTTGGGTTAAGCGGGATCAAGTTGACGTGAGCATTGCGACTCTTAAGTAGGCGACCCAGTAAATCCGCGCGCCAAGATTGATCGTTGATATCGCGAATTAGCGCGTATTCAATTGAATAACGGCGGCCCGTCTTCTTTTCGTAAGCATCGGCCGCTGCCAAGACTTCGCGAACCTTAAAGCGAGAGTTAATTTGTACTAGTGAATCGCGGAGTTCATCATCTGGCGTGTGGAGTGAAACTGCCAATGTGCAGTTAATGCCTTCATC
>JAXITH010000092.1:0-4347 GCA_034680185.1 Candidatus Planktophila sp. | reverse complement strand
TGGCTACACGCTGGCTTTTGCCTACGTTTTCCCATTTTTCTTGGTCTTCGTAAACTCACTCAAGCTCAAATATGACATTTTGGCCAACCCGCTGGCGATCCCTCTTTCAATAACTTGGGAGAACTTCCAGCAGGCCTACACAAAGATGAACTTCTTCAGATCTCTGACGAATTCAATAATCATCACCGTCTTTAGCGTTTCACTTCTAATCATCTTTTCATCGATGTTGGCTTATTACTTAGCGCGCACCAAGACAAAGCTAACTAAGTACCTCTTCTTGATTCTTGTCGCATCCATGATCGTGCCTTTCCAGGCTTTGATGATTCCATTTATGGCGCGCTTTGCTCAATTCGTATCTTGGAACAACCGCGGCGCACTGATCTTCTTCTACATCGGCTTCGGTGTTGCGCTATCAACATTCCTTTATCACGGCTTTATTTCAACGATCCCAACCGAGATCGATGAAGCTGCATCAATCGATGGCGCATCTGACATGGTTGCCTTCTGGAAGATCATCTTCCCGATGATGCGTCCAATCACTGCAACTGTTGCAATTATCAACGCGCTCTGGATTTGGAACGACTTCTTGCTGCCGCGGCTTGTTCTTACAGACGAGACGCAGACGTTGCCGCTTTCTACATATCTCTTCTATGGTCAATATTCGATTGAGTACGGACAAGCGATGGCCGGTCTCGTGCTTGCGGTAATTCCAATCGTTATCTTCTACCTAGTTCTACAGAAGCAATTTATCTCTGGTATTTCGCAAGGCGCAGTTAAGTAACCCTTAAATCAATAAGAAAGAGTCAAATGTCTTTATCTAAAGATAAAAATTGGTGGCGTCAGGCTGTCATCTATCAGATCTACCCACGCTCTTTCAAAGATTCAAATGGCGATGGCCTTGGCGATATCAAAGGTATTACCTCAAAGATTGATTACCTATCTTCACTAAGTCTTGATGCAGTTTGGTTATCTCCTTTCTTTCCATCAGCGCTAGTCGATGGTGGATACGATGTTGATGATTATCGCGATGTTGATCCAAAACTCGGTTCACTTGCTGACTTTGATGAAATGCTTGCAAAATTACACGAGGCCGGAATTCGTATCTTTGTAGATGTTGTTCCAAACCACTCATCTAATTTGCATGCTTGGTTTAAAGAAGCGATCGCCGCTGAACCTGGTTCTGCAGCGCGAAATCGCTACATTTTCCGCGATGGCAAGGGCGCAAATGGCGAACTTCCACCAACTGATTGGCCTTCACACTTTGCACCAAGTGCTTGGACCCACGAATCAAAGATGGGCGGCAAACACAACCAGTGGTACTGCCACTTATTCGCACCAGAACAACCTGATTGGAACTGGGATAACCGCGAGATCGAAGAAGATTTCCTAAAGACACTTAAGTTCTGGGCAGATCGCGGTGTGGATGGTTTCCGAATCGATGTTGCGCATGCGATGAAGAAAGATTTATCAGAACCACTTAAGAGCCAACCACGTTTTGCTAGCCATAAAGAGCTCGATGCGGCTAAAGGTACCAACGTGTTATTTGACCGCAATGAAGTCCATGAGGTTTACAAAGAATGGCGCAAGCTATTTAACCAATACGACCCACCACGCGTTGCCGTTGCAGAAGCAAATGTTTCAGCAGAAGCTCTCGTTAAATACGCGAGCACCGAAGAACTCGGCCAGAGCTTTAACTTCGAATTCTTAGATGCCGCATTTAACGCCCACGAATTCAAAATAATCATCGATCGCGCACTTGGTTATGCCAAGAAAAATGGTTCATCAACTACTTGGTGTTTAAATAACCACGATCAGATGCGTCCAGCAACAAAGTTTGGTCTGCTGCCAACAGTCGACCGCATTCGTTGGCGCAATTCAAACGGAACATCAAGTCCACTCGATGAAAAACTCGGAACCCAATCTGCAGTTGCCGCATCGATGTTGATCATGGCACTTCCTGGTTGCACATATATCTACCAAGGCGAAGAACTCGGAATCCACGAAGTTATGGATATTCCTGAAGATCAGATCCAAGATCCGCAGTACCTGCGCAATCTAAAAGCAGATAAGGGTCGCGACGGATGCCGCGTGCCGCTTCCTTGGACAAAGAGCGGTTCATCATTTGGATTCGGCGATGGCGGTGCGCATCTGCCACAACCAAAGAACTTTGGCGACTACTCAATCGAAGTAGAAAGCGCTGATCCAAATTCACCACTTTCCATCTTCCGCAAAGCTTTGGCGCTTCGCAAGAACTTGATCACCGCAGAAGAGATCACCTGGCACGAAACTGGCGATGCCAGCGTTCTGCACTTCTCCCGCCCAAATGGTTTGCATTGCATCACCAACTTCGGCCGCAACCATTACAACTTCGACGGTATCGGCGAGGTCATCCACGCATCTGGTCCGTTGGCCAAGGCTGGGGTTTACCTCGTCCATGGCGTTGAGACCACCGGCAACGATCTGCCTCCTGCGACCACCGTCTGGGTCAAGGCCAGCCTTTAATCTTCGCCGCTCACAGGCTCATTTTTGCAACGTAATAGATATGTATATGTAGACTCACGCCCATCTTCGCGTCCCTACTTTCGAAAAGGACGCCCTGACTCTCCAACGGAGGAGAACCAATGCGAGCATCTGCCGCCCTGTCCAATGTGCAAGTAACCGGCGCAAACCTAAATATCACCTACGTGGTCCTAGCGATTTCACTTCTCGCTCTTGCGATCGCCTGGGTTCTACGCGCCCAAGTTCTCGCTGCCAGCGAAGGCACAGAGAAGATGCGCGAAATCGCAGCTGCTGTGCAAGAAGGCGCTGCTGCATACCTTGCGCGCCAGTTCCGCACACTTTCATATTTCGTAGGAATCGTTTTCTTCCTACTCTTCGCACTTCCTGCTGACACAACTTCAATCCGCGTCGGCCGTTCACTCTTCTTCCTTATGGGCGCAGGTTTCTCTGCACTCGTTGGTTACAACGGAATGTGGCTCGCAGTTCGCGCAAACGTGCGCGTTGCTGAAGCTGCTCGTCAGAAGAACGCAGAAAAGGCAGTACAGATCGCATTCCGCACCGGCGGCGTTGTCGGTATGACAACAGTTGGTCTCGGACTAATCGGTGCAGCTGGCGCAGTTGTTATCTTCCGCGAAAATGCACCAACAGTTCTTGAAGGTTTCGGATTCGGCGCAGCGATGCTCGCAATGTTTATGCGTGTCGGCGGCGGAATCTTTACCAAGGCAGCAGATGTCGGAGCTGACCTTGTCGGTAAAGTTGAAAAGAATATTCCTGAAGATGACCCACGCAACGCAGCAACAATTGCAGATAACGTCGGCGATAACGTCGGTGACTGCGCTGGTATGGCTGCAGACTTGTTCGAGTCATATGCCGTAACACTTGTTGCAGCACTTATCTTGGGTAAGGCTGCTTTCGGTAACGAAGGTTTGATCTACCCACTTATCGTTCCTGCAATCGGAATCGTCACTGCAGTTATCGGTATCTTCCTTACCAAGATGCGCTCAACAGATAAGTCAGCAATGGCTGCTATCAACCGCTCATTCTTCTTATCAGCAGTTATTTCTGCTGGTTTAACAGGGCTAGCAACATTTACATACCTACCTGCAAAGTTTGATCAACTTACAAACTTCTCTCCAAAAGTTCTTGAAGAAGCAGGCAATATCAACCCACGTGTACTTGCATTTGGCGCAGTATTAATCGGTATCGCACTTGCTGCAGCAATTCAGGTTCTAACTGGCTTCTTCACCGAAGTTGGAAAGCGCCCAGTAAACGATGTTTCTGCTTCATCTCAAACAGGTGCAGCAACCGTTATTTTGGCTGGTATTTCAGTTGGTTTCGAGTCAGCTGTTTACTCAGCGATCTTGATCGCAGCCGCAGTATTCGGCGCATTCTTGCTCGGTGGCGGATCAATCGTCTTGTCACTCTTTGCAATCGCAATCGCAGGTACCGGTTTGCTAACAACAGTTGGCGTAATCGTTGCGATGGATACATTTGGTCCGATCTCAGATAACGCACAAGGTATCGCTGAAATGTCAGGCGATGTTAAGGGCGAAGGCGCACAGATTCTTACCTCACTCGACGCAGTTGGTAACACAACTAAGGCGATCACTAAGGGAATTGCAATCGCAACTGCAGTACTTGCTGCAACCGCGTTGTTCGGTGCATTCACCGATGCAATCAAGGAAGCAGTTATCAAGGCTGTTGGCGAAGGCAAAGATGTTGCACTTCAATACCAAGGCGTTCTCGATGTTGCAGATCCACGTAACCTCGTTGGTCTAATCATTGGTGCCGCAGTTGTATTCCTCTTCTCAGGTCTTGCAATCAACGCAGTTTCTCGCGCAGCAGGTG
>JAXITH010000091.1:0-4407 GCA_034680185.1 Candidatus Planktophila sp. | reverse complement strand
GCGTGTGCGCGGCAAGCTGCGATGACTGGGCATGATGCGCAGACAGCCTTAGCTGCATTCTCGCGATTGCGGCGACGTGGACCGCGTTCACCATCTGGATGGAAGAACATTTCGGCAGGAAGATCGCGACAGGCGCCTTCGTACTGCCATTCCCAATGATCTGCGATTGGAAGCGGTAGACGTGATAGTTCAGCCATTTTGGTCTCCTTGCCTTCGTTTGTAGCCCAACCATACAACCGCGCCATAGGTTGTTCAAGTATCTATCGGGTCAAAAGTTGTTCGTTTCGTCACTCCCTGAGCGTGTTTCAAGTGGTGGGCTCGGCCAGTTAGCGCCACCATAGGCGCATGGAAGAGCTCTTCACGGTTGCCGCCGTTGCCCGCCAGATCGGCGTAGCGCCTGCGACTCTGCGGACCTGGGCTCGTCGCTATGGCCTCGGCCCTTCCAGCCACGAGGCCGGTGAGCACCGCAAATACTGTGCCAGCGATCTCGCAAAGTTAACGTTGATGCGTCGCCTTATTTCAGCAGGCGTTGCTCCGGCCGATGCCGCCGAACAAGCGTTGGCTCATAAAGGTGAAGTAAAAGTAGAAAAGATTTTAAAGGCCTTTGAAGTCCGCGCAGATGTGGTTGCAGCGATTGTTAAAGCCGCGAATTCACTTGATCGAAATTTCGTAGAAACTATCTTGCGCAAAGACATTGAAAAATATGGGGTTATTGATAGCTGGCAAGAAGTAATTGTGCCGGTGTTGGTAATTGTTGGAGATGCCTGGGAAGAAACTGGTACCGGTATTGAAGTTGAGCATTTGCTCTCAGAGACAATCACAGCAATTTTGCGTGAACGATCAAAGCAGTTAAAAACACCAGTTAATTCACGTCCTGTACTTCTGGCATCAGTCGGTGAAGAACTTCATTGCCTAGCGTTGCATGCTCTTCATGCGGCACTTGTTGAGGCGAAAGTTGATTGCCATTTCCTAGGTGCACGAACTCCTTTGGAAGCGTTATCAAATGTTGTCACCCGCAGCGCCCCACCTGCCGTATTCCTTTGGGCGCAGTTATCCAAGAACGGTGACCCAAAGTTCTTCCGTGATATTCCTGCAATTCGCCCAGCGCCCCGCTTTATCTTGGGCGGTCCGGGTTGGGATCGCGAACAATGTGGCGATGTGGCCTTTGCCGATGATTTATCGCTGGCCTGTGCTCAGATTAAGCAGGCTTTAGGAGCCTAAAACTCAAGTTAGACTAGGGCGCTCAACCACAGTACGGAGGGCTCATGAGCAGCGATAACGACAAAGTCGCGATGCTCGGGCTGACTTACGACGATGTGCTCTTATTGCCAGATGCCTCCGAGGTCGTTCCTAGCGAAGTAAATACCGCAACCTGGTTGACCAGAAATATTTCACTTGCCGTTCCTGTCGTTTCATCTGCGATGGATACCGTCACCGAATCAACAATGGCGATCGCAATGGCTAAAGCCGGCGGCATCGGAATCATTCACCGCAACCTTCCAATCGAAGAACAAGTAACCCACGTTAAGTTGGTCAAGAACGTTGGCCTTGCAGGGGCGGCTGTCGGAGTTGGCGATGATGGCTTCGCCCGTGCTCAAGCTTTAATCGAAGCCGGCGTAGATGTTGTAGTTGTAGATACCGCGCACGGACACCACCGCGCAGTGCTGGATTCCATTGAACGAATTAAAAAGTTTTCATCAACGATCGAAATTATCGGTGGCAACGTAGCAACACGTGCGGGTGCGCAGGCGTTAATCAACGCAGGAGCTGATGCGGTAAAGGTTGGCGTTGGTCCAGGATCAATCTGCACGACTCGCGTTGTTGCCGGTGTGGGTGTTCCACAAATTACCGCAATCATGGAAGCGGCAAAGGCGTGCAACAAAGCCGGCATTCCACTAATCGCAGATGGCGGTCTTCAATATTCAGGCGACATTGTTAAGGCAATCGTTGCTGGTGCAAATTCGGTAATGCTTGGTTCACTTCTTGCCGGTTGCGAAGAGTCACCAGGACAACTCGTTGAAATCGATGGCCGCAAGTACAAGGCATATCGCGGTATGGGTTCACTTGGCGCAATGCAATCTCGTGGCGAACAGAAGTCATATTCCAAAGATCGTTACATGCAAGACGATGTTTTATCTGAAGACAAACTTGTTCCAGAAGGCATTGAAGGAAAAGTTGCATACCGCGGTCCAGTTGCTGATGTTGTCCACCAACTCGTTGGCGGACTTCGCAGCGGCATGGGTTACGCCGGAGCACCTGATATTGAAACGCTGCGCCGCGAAGGTCGCTTGATTCAAATTACCGCAGCAGGGCTACAAGAAAGCCATCCTCACGATGTCTTGCATGTTGCCGATGCTCCTAACTACAGCAAGAAGAGCTAAGGAAGGCCGCAATGGATATCGAGATCGCACCAGGAAAGCGCGCCCGCCAGGCTTACTCATTTGACGATATTGCAATTGTTCCAAGCCGTCGTACTCGCAACCCTGAAGATGTCTCAACGGCTTGGCAGATCGATGCTTACAAATTTGATATTCCAATGATGGCTGCTCCGATGGATTCAGTTGTATCTCCAGAAACAGCAATCGCAATCGGAAAGCTCGGCGGACTCGGTGTACTAAACCTCGAAGGACTCTGGACTCGCTATGACGATCCCCGAATTCCACTCGGTGAAATCGCATCGATGCCAGATAAGCACGCCACTCGTCGTATGCAAGAAATTTATAGCGCACCAATTCGCCCAGAGTTGATTAAGGAGCGCATCAAGACGATTCGCGACTCTGGCGTCACCGTTGCTGCATCTCTTTCACCACAGCGCACAGCTGAATTACATAAGGCAGTTATCGATGCCGGCGTAGATATCTTCGTAATCCGCGGAACAACGGTTTCAGCAGAGCATGTTGGCAACGATGATTCTGTTCTCAACCTCAAGAAATTTATCTACGAACTAGATGTTCCAGTAATTGTTGGCGGAGTTGCCACATCAACTGGTGCACTTCACTTGATGCGCGCAGGAGCAGCTGGTGTGCTGGTTGGCTTCGGTGGCGGTGCTGCACATACAACTCGTAAAGTTTTAGGTATCGAAGTTCCGATGGCATCTGCAGTTGCTGAAGTTGCTGCTGCCCGCCGCGAATATCTTGATGAATCAGGTGGACGTTATGTTCACGTTATCGCCGATGGCGCAGTAGGTCGTTCTGGAGATATTGCAAAAGCAATTGCAGTCGGTGCAGATGCTGTGATGATGGGTTCCCCTCTTGCAAAGGCAACAGAGGCTCCCGGACTTGGTTGGCACTGGGGATCAGAAGCGCATCACCAAGAACTTCCTCGCGGCGAACGCGTAAACGTTGGCACAGTCGGAACTCTTGAAGAAATCCTTAACGGTCCTTCACATACATCCGATGGCTCAATGAACCTCTTCGGCGCGCTTCGTCGTGCGATGGCTACCTCTGGTTATTCAGACGTTAAGTCATTCCAGCGCGTAGAAGTAATCATTCACGGGGCATAAATGAGTAATTCGCAGAACGGCGTACTAGTCGTTGATTTTGGTGCGCAATACGCGCAGCTCATCGCACGTCGCGTTCGCGAAGCCAACGTCTTCTCCGAAATCGTTCCATCGCACATCACTGCAGCTGAAGTTTCCGCTAAGGCGCCATCAGCCATTGTTTTATCTGGTGGACCATCAAGTGTTTATGCAGATCACGCACCAAAGTTTGATCCTGAAATTCTAAAACTCGGTATTCCAGTATTCGGCATTTGCTACGGATTCCAAGCTATGGCCGCAGCTCTTGGCGGCGTCGTAAGCCAGACCGGTAAATCAGAATTTGGTCGCACTGAAATCAAAGCAGAAGTAAGTTCCAAAATTTTCTCATCACTTCCTGCGGCGCAAAGTGTTTGGATGTCACACGGTGACGCTGTCACACAAGCACCTGCCGGTTTCTCAATTTGTGCCGTTACAGCAGATACTCCAATTGCGGCTTTTGAAGATGCCACCGGAAAAATCGCGGGCGTGCAGTTCCATCCCGAAGTTCTGCACTCTGAACACGGGCAAGCAATTCTTAAAAATTGGTTGATCAATATTGCTGGATGTACTCCTAATTGGACCACCGGAAATATTGCAGAAAATGAAGTCGCTAAAGCGAAAGCGTTGATCGGCAGCAAGCGCGTTATTTGCGGCCTATCTGGTGGAGTTGATTCAGCAGTTGCTGCGGCAATTGTGCAGCGCGCAGTCGGCGCACAACTCACATGTGTCTTCGTAGATCATGGTTTGCTGCGCAGTGGCGAATCTGAACAAGTACAACGTGACTTCGTTGCTGCAACCGGTATCGATCTAGTTGTGGTCGACGCAGTTGATCAATTCTTAAGCGCACTTGCTGGAGTTACTGATCCTGAGACCAAACGCAAGATCATCGG
>JAXITH010000090.1:0-4456 GCA_034680185.1 Candidatus Planktophila sp. | reverse complement strand
GCATTGTGGAGCGGTCTGATCAGTATCCGGGTATCTCTGCAACTCCGGTTTCGATTAGAAATTACCCAGCAAATGCCGGTGCAAATGCGGCGCACTTACTTGGTTATATCGGACCGTTGACCGAAGATGATTTATCAGGTGCTAACGGCAGAAGTTACTTCCGATCTGAATCGATCGGCAAAGCTGGCTTAGAAATTCAGTACGATGAATATCTGCGCGGTACTCCAGGAATCAAGACAGTGATCGTTGATCGCAAAGAAGCGGTCACAAGCACTAGCCAGAATTCAAAACCAGTTGGCGGAAATCACTTGGTTACAAGTATTGATGTTCGCGTGCAAGCCGCGGCCGAATCAGCATTGGCCGATGCGGTTCGCCGTGCCCGTGGATCTGGAAAACCATCCGATGGTGCAGCTGCTGTTGTTATGGATGTGCGCAATGGTCAGATTATTGCCCTTGCCTCTTACCCAACTTACGATCCCAATTCTTTTGAACGCGGTTTAACTGTTGCAGAAGCTGAGAATCTGTATAGCGAGAAAGCTGGAGTTCCAGCGCTATCTCGTGCGCTGCAAGGTTTATTTGCTCCCGCTTCAACATTTAAAGCAGTCTCCGCGGTCGCGGCTGCAAATGCAGGTTATGACTTAAACGCTGTATATGACTGCCCATCTGAAGTTGAAGTTGGTACTCGCGCATTCCAAAACTTCGAAAGTAAAGCTCAGGGCCGCATTTCCATGAAAAAAGCTATGGCCATTTCATGCGACACAATTTGGTACCGCATTGCATTTGATGAGTGGCTACGAGATGGTGGCTTAAAGCCAAAGTCGAACGCAAATGACTATTTCTTTAAAGCGGCAAAGGGATTTCAGATTGGCGTAAAGACCGGAATTGATCTTCCATCTGAATCATCTGGTCGCCTCGCTGATCGCGATTGGCGTAAATCTTGGTATGAGCAGAATAAAGATTTTTACTGTAACTATAAGAAGCGTGCACCAAAGAGCCAACAAACAGCATTCTTAGTTCAACTTGCTTACGAGAACTGCCTTGACGGTGACAAAATCCGTGCAGGAGATGCCGTTAACTTCTCGATTGGCCAAGGAGATACCGTTATCTCCCCACTTAAATTGGCGCAGATGTATGCCGCAATTGCTAACGGCGGAACAATTTTCAAACCAACCGTTGCTAAAGCAATCGTAAAAACCGATGGGACGGTACTAAAGAAATTCACTCCAGAAAAGCTCGGCGTAATTCCAGCCGACAAAGCAACCATTAAATTCTTACATGGCGCACTTCGCGAAGTGGTTATTAGCGGAACTGGCGCTGGCGCCTTTAGTGGTTTTCCAGTGCCAATCAGCGGTAAGACCGGAACCGCACAAGTCTTTGGTCGCAATCCAAATGGAAGCGCGAAAGCGGATACTTCTTGGTTTGCATCTTACGGCCCAACAAATAACCCACGTTTTGCAGTTGTGATGATGGTTAGCCAAGGTGGATTCGGTGCATCCATCTCAGGCGTTGGAGCGCGAAAGATTTATGAAACTCTTTTCGGTGTTCAAGGCTCGCGAGTGAATTCAGCGAAGATCTTGTTCCCAAGCGGAGTTCCACCCGTAGGATTACCAAAGATTTCTCCGGCGACGAAGGTGAAGGTAGCTAAATGAGCTTGATGTCGCAGCGCATTAACTATCGCAAATCTCAACGTCAATCCGCCTTTACTGGCTTTGATCCAATTCTCACTATCGCCATCGGCCTCTTGCTAGTTATCGGAACGCTCTTGGTCTATGCGGCAACACGTAATTGGTATGCCGCAAATGGCTTAGATCCTGAGTACTACTTAAAGCGCCACGTTGTAAATATTTTGATCGGTTCGCTGCTTGCGTGGGGAACCACGATTATTGACTACCGCTTGATTCGCGCATACACGCCATTTCTTTGGATTGCTGGCGTTATAGGTCTGACTCTTGTTTTGATTCCTGGAATTGGCGATGAAGTTAATGGCGCCAAAGCTTGGATTGGTTTACCTGGTGGTTTCCAAGTTCAACCAGCAGAACTTGCCAAGATCTCAATCATCGTTGGAATGTCGATGATTTTATCTGAGCGAACTCATGACTCAGATGCGCCAACGCATAGAGATGTTATGCAAGCACTAGTCATCGCGGCTGTTCCAGTTCTGCTGATACTTGCACAGCCCGATATGGGAACCGTTTTCATCATCAGCATCGCAGTTGTAACAATTATCGCGGTATCTGGCGCTCCGATGCGCTGGGTTGTGGGGCTACTGCTCGTTGCAGTTATCGGAAGTTTTGCCGCGGTTCAAGTCGGCGTAATTAATGACTACCAAGTAAAACGTCTACAAGCATTCGTTGATCCAAACGCCGACACACAGGGGAGTGGATACCAACTTCGTCAGGCACGAATCACCGTTGGTTCTGGTGGATTACTTGGCACCGGACTTTTTAATGGTCCGCAAACCAATGGGCGCTTTGTGCCGGAACAACAGACCGACTTCATCTTTACTGTCGCTGGTGAAGAATTAGGCTTTATTGGATGCGGATTTATCCTGCTCTTATATTTAATTGTATTAATGCGCGCCTTTGGAATCGCGCGAAGATCAAGTGACCCTTACGGAAAATTAGTTTGCACCGGTGTGATCGCATGGTTTGCCTTCCAAGCCTTTGAAAATATTGGAATGACTTTGGGAATGATGCCGATGACAGGTGTTCCATTGCCATTCCTTTCTTATGGCGGATCAAGCATGTTCGCCAACATGATCGGCTTCGGGCTTCTGCAAAACGTTAACGCCCGCCACCGCGGCTAATTTCAGCGCTAAACCTCGCCAATCCACGCTTATTTCGCGATTTGCCCTATCTATCTGGCATACTTAAGCCAACAGTTCAGCGCGGCTCGCGAACCAATTCGCGGCACAAAGCCAGCGGCGGACTAACACAAAGTTTTTAAACGTAGTTTTTAAACCTATTTAGTAAACAAAAAGGATTTGGTGCCATGGCGATTGAGCCAAAGTCACCGCGCAAGCGTGCGGTGAAAAAAGTTAGTAAGAAGAAGTCTGCCGAAGTAGAAGCAAGCGTTGATACAACGCCTACCGTTGAGGCAACCGAGACTAAGTCGAAGAAGAAAGCCCCTTCGATCCCCGTTCCAATTTTTCAGGCTGCTCCAGCGGAGAAAGCTCCCAAGGCTGCCGCTAAAAAGAGCGCTAAAAAGGTTGAAGCAGTTAGCGAGAGCGAAGAGAAGGTAAGTACATCTTCTGCCGGAACTGACTCTGCTGATTCAGAAGATTCCGATGCACGTGGTGGACGTAATCGTCGCCGCCGTCGCGGTGGCCGTGGCCGTCGCAAGCCGGGCGCTGATGGTGCAGAAGGTTCATCATCAGATGACTCGACTGAAGATTCAGAAGATTCAAGCGAAGAATCAGCCGATGGCACAACACACCGTCGCCGTCGTCGCCGTCGTGCAACTGGCGAAGGTGTAACACCAGGCGAGATTGTTGATGAAGATGGCGTAATTACAGTTGTAAAGGTGCGCGAAGTTCGCGAACGCGCAGAACGTCCGGCGCGCGCAGAACGTAACGAACGCGGAACTCGCAACCGAGGTCGCGATCGTGGTGGCCGCAATGACAATCGCAACGACAATCGTGGAGATTACCGCGAGCCTTATCGTCGCCGCGGAACAATCATTACTGATGGAGAATTCTTAGCGCGTCGCGAAAACGTCGATCGCGAGATGGTTGTACGCCAGATTGGTGACCGTATTCAGATCGCTGTTATCGAAGATAAGGTCATGGTCGAGCATTACGTTAACCGTAACGCCAACGTGTCTTATGTCGGTAACGTTTACTTAGGTCGCGTACAGAACGTTCTTCCATCTATGGAAGCCGCATTCGTTGATATCGGCAAGGGCCGCAACGCAGTTCTATATGCTGGTGAAGTTAACTGGGATGCTGCCGGTATCTCTGAAACGCAACCACGTAAAATCGAAATGGTACTTAAGACAGGTCAACCAGTTCTTGTACAAGTAACTAAAGATCCAATCGGTCAAAAGGGAGCGCGCTTAACTAGCCAGATCTCACTTCCTGGCCGTTACGTTGTCTATGTTCCTGGTGGCGGAATGAGCGGTATTTCAAAGCGCCTTCCTGAATCAGAACGCACACGTTTAAAGGCGATCCTAAAGAACTTAATTCCTGAAGAAGCGGGCGTAATTGTTCGCACCGCTGCAGCAGGCTTTAGCTAATAAGAACTCACCAACGATGTCGCACGTATACAGGCGCAATGGGAAGATATTTATCAGAAATCTGAAAATCCAAACTTCCACGCACCAGCACTTCTACTCTCAGAGCCAGACCTTGCTGTGCGCGTAATTAGAGATATCTTCAATGAAGATTTCCGCAAGCTCATCATTCAAGGCAATGAAGCATGGGAGGAAATTAGTTCCTACCTCGGATCTATTGCACCTG
>JAXITH010000089.1:0-4510 GCA_034680185.1 Candidatus Planktophila sp. | reverse complement strand
GAAGATGCTTACGTATTGATCGTTAACTCAAAGATTTCAAATATCAAGGATCTCGTTCCGGTTCTTGAAAAGGTTATGCAATCAGGTAAGCCACTTGCAATCATCGCTGAAGATGTTGAAGGCGAAGCGCTTGCTACTTTGGTTGTAAATAAGATTCGCGGAATCTTCCGCGCAGCAGCTGTAAAGGCACCTGGTTTCGGAGATCGTCGCAAGGCGATGTTGCAAGATATTGCAATCCTTACAGGGGCCACAGTTATTTCTGAAGAAGTTGGCTTGAAGCTTGAAACAGCTGGCCTAGAACTTCTTGGTCGCGCTCGCAAGGTTGTTATCAGCAAGGAAGAGACAACAATTGTTGAAGGCGGCGGAGATGACGCACAGATCAAGGGCCGCGTTGCTCAGATCCGTTCTGAAATCGAGAAGTCTGATTCAGATTACGACCGCGAGAAGCTGCAAGAACGTCTTGCCAAGCTCGCAGGTGGCGTTGCTGTTATCAAGGCAGGAGCAGCAACTGAGGTAGAACTCAAAGAGCGCAAGCACCGCATCGAAGATGCAGTACGTAACGCAAAGGCTGCGGTTGAAGAAGGCATCGTCGCCGGTGGTGGCGTCGCTCTTCTACAAGCTGCAACACAAGCATTTAAGAAGCTAAAGCTAGAAGGCGAAGAAGCTGTTGGCGCAAAGATCGTAGAACTTTCGATCGAAGCTCCACTAAAGCAGATCGCAATCAACGCCGGTCTTGAAGGCGGAGTCGTTGTAGAAAAGGTACGTCACCTCGAAGTAGGTTTCGGACTTAACGCTGCAACTGGCGAATACGTCGACATGATCAAATCTGGCATCATTGATCCTGCAAAGGTAACTCGCTCTGCGTTGCAGAACGCGGCATCAATCGCTGCGCTCTTCATCACCACAGAAGCGGTAATCACCGACAAGCCAGAGAACAAGCCAGCTGCCCCAATGGGTGGCGACGGCGGCGGAATGGATTTCTAAGCTAAATGACAAAAGGGTTCGACGCACAAGAGATAGCAAGAAGTGCTGCACTTGGCGATGCCGAAAAGCCATCGCAAGTCGGTAACTTCATCTCCGTCGAATTCGATGATCAAGATCGCGTTGCAACTTATTTATTCGACGCAGATATTCAAGGTTACAAAGGTTGGCGCTGGTGCGTCACTGTTGCAAAGGTAGATGCATCAGCGCAACCAACCGTTTGTGATGTTGTTGTTCTTCCTGGTCCAGATTCACTTCTGGCGCCAGAATGGATCGAATATAAAGATCGCATCTTGCCTGAAGATATTCAGCCAGGAGTAATTGTTCCAAGCGCACTTGATGACACTCGTTTAGTTCCTGGTGCAAATGCGCTTATTCAAGATGAAGATCTAGATGCAACGCAGATTTACGAACTTGGTTTAGCTCGTCCACGCGTTCTTTCAATCGAAGGTCGCGATCAAGCAAGTAAGCGTTGGTATGCCGGAGATCGCGGACCAAATACTCCGTTGGCACAGAACGCACCTAAGCCTTGCCACTCTTGTGGTTTCTTTATTCCAATCGCTGGTTCGCTACGCGCTTCATTTGGCGTTTGCGCAAATGCGATCGCTCCAGATGATGCCCGCGTAGTTTCAGTCGATCACGGCTGCGGCGCCCACTCTGAAGCCACTCTCTAACCCTTTACCCCGCACAAATTAGGGTTCACGCCCTCTGCGCCTTGCGATAAACTTGAGCCCTGTCCACATCCCCGTGGCTACACGAGTACTGAAATTCTTATAAGGAGAACGCCATGCCTACAGGTCGCGTTAAATGGTTTAGCCTCGAAAAGGGTTTCGGATTTATCTCAAATGATGAAGGCGAAGATGTTTATCTTGCGGCCTCTTCACTTCCAGAAGGCGTTCCTTCAGTAAAGCCTGGAACAAAGGTTGAATTCAGCATCATCGATAGCCGTAAAGGTCCACAAGCGATGTCGATTCATATCGTTGAATCACCTGTTTCACTCGCAGAAAATTCACGAGTAAATAACGATGATCTTGCTGCGATGATCGAAGACACAATTAAGATTTTGGATAAAGTCGGAAATGGTTTGCGCCATGGACGTCATCCATCTGGCACAGAAGCAGAGCGCCTCGGTCGCGTCTTGCGCGGTATTGCTAGCCAGCTCGAAGCTTAATTCTCGACGCTTAATTAAAGGTTATTTAGATTCCACTGCGCGCTGCGCGACGTTTTGAATAACGAATACCCCATGTGCCTAATACGGCACCGGCTACGCAGGTCCAAATTGCTTTGCTCTCTGCACCAGTAATTAGCAAATATGCTCCTGCAATCACCCACGCAACTGTGCCGAAAGTGATTAGAGTTACGACAGAGTTAATCTCTGACTTATTTTCTGATTCATTAACTGAACTCATAAAGGAAGCATACAAGCGATGGCGGTAAAAGCAGACGGTAACTGGCGTTCTTTTCGCCACCGCAATTACCGCATTCTCTTTCCCGCTAATGCCGCATCTAATATCGGAACTTGGGCACAGCGCGTTGCCCAAGATTGGTTGATCCTGCAGCTAACCGATAACAGCGGAACTTATCTAGGTTTGGTAACTGCCATTCAATTCGCTCCAGTTCTCTTCTTCTCACTGCACGGCGGCGCACTTGCAGATCGTGTTAATAAGCGAAAGTTATTAATTGCCACAAATTTAATTGGCGCACTTTCATCCCTTGGTTTGGGAGTCTTGGTTTTAGCTGGAAATGTTCAGGTATGGCATGTCTTCTTCTTTGCGCTAACGCTGGGAATCTCTTCAGCTTTAGATGCGCCGATCCGACAATCATTTACCTCAGAGATCGTCGGCCATTCAGATATTGCCAACGCTGTAAGCCTAAACTCCGCTAATTTCAACGCTGGTCGCTTAGTTGGCCCAGCCTTATCGGGCTTTTTAATCGCGCGCTTTGATACTGGCCCATCGTTTCTAATCAACGCCGGTACTTATGTATTTGTGATCCTTGCCTTGCTACGTATGCGCGAATCTGAATTCTTTATCTTGGAAAAGAAGGCAACGCTCGGCACAGTGCGCGAAGGGCTGAACTATGCGCTGGCTCGCCCTGATTTATATGTCGTAATGATGGTTGTCTTCTTCGTCGCCACCTTTGGACTCAATATGCAGATCTTTAATGCGCTGATGGCAACGATTGAATTTGGAAAAGGTCCGGCCTCATTTGGGCTACTTGGAACCTACATCGCACTCGGTTCACTTTCAGGTGCGCTCTTTTCTGCACGCCTTGAGAAACATCGACGCACCATCTTTGTGATTAAAGCCGGTGTCGCGTTTTCTACCGCGATTTGTTTACTCTCACTGGCACCGACTTACACCTGGTACTCATTGTGGTTACCGTTCTGCGGCTTTAGCGCACTTACGATGTTGATCACTGCAAACTCTTTGATACAAGTTAATTCAGATCCGGCGATACGCGGAAGAGTTAGCGGAATTTACTTGCTTATCTTTATGGGTGGAACACCATTTGGTTCACCGCTAATTGGATTTCTCGCTGAAGCGATTGGAGTACGCCAAACGATTGCGCTGTGTGGACTGATTTCACTTAGCGCCTGTTTAACTCTTTGGGCGCTATTTCATAACAAGGTAACGCTGCCGAAAGATATTTCGGTAGAAGGAGTTTTACCTGCCGCCTACGACGATCAGCGCTAATAAACCGATCAAGGTAAGTACAGTTACTAAACGGCGAGTGCGATAGTTCATTTAAATATTATTCGCGCCTAGATGCTTCGATGGTGAAAGTACAACCATCGTGAAACCAAGTGCGATCAGCACCGGAACCATGATGTATGCGCGCGAAATACCGAAGTTATCGCCCAAGATTCCCAGCAATAACGGTGAGCAAGCGATTGCGATACCTGCAGCGATTGAGCTCTTGCCCATTGCTAGATCAGGACGGCCTTCGCTAAATGCCACCATGCGCAGCGTAAATAGTGGGAATTGCACTGAGATTCCAAGCCCAACCATAAATAGCGTAATCAAGCAGAGAGCCAAGATGTGAGAAGACCAGAAGAGTCCGAAGGCAACAAATTGCAGCGCAAGTGCGATCTTTAACTGTTCGTCGGCATGGAAACGCTTTAGAACGCGGCCGGCATACCAACGACCTGTACCAACACCGGTGCCAAATGCAATTACTGCAAGCGTTGATATGGCTGCACTTGCATCGGTGCGATCGCTAATAAGGGAAGCCGACCAGAAAGATGTCGCAAACTCTGCGCTGATAGAGATGAAGAACCCGGTGAATGAGAACCAGAAACCGCGCGAAAGCTTTCCGCGCTGTGGACCTGATTCATCTGGAATATGTGAATCTGGTTCGAATTTACGCCCCTTGATAAAGAGCGCCAAAATAAACGGAATTGTGATCAACATTCCTACGCGCCATTGATCTCGAACAATATTTGCAGTTGTTCCGATTACCAAGTTTCCGGTAACAAATCCTGCAATAGCAACTGCGTTGATCTGTGCAACAGCGGTATGTGAACGCT
>JAXITH010000088.1:0-4535 GCA_034680185.1 Candidatus Planktophila sp. | reverse complement strand
TAGTACGCGGTTTACAGAGATACCTGCAAGGCGAGCTGCATCGATGTCATCGCCGACTGCGTAAACATGGCGACCCCAACCGGTGTAGCGAAGTGCGAATGCAAGAACTGAGTACATAAGGATCATAAAGAGAACGCCGGTTGTTAGGCGGAATGGTCCGATATTTACATAGTTACCAAGTGTTAATAGGAAAGGTGGCATTTCGTGCGCAGGAACAGTTCCCTTTGTGTAGGTAAGTGTTAGCGCAAGGAAGATGTTGTAAGTACCCAAGGTAACGATGAACGGAGGCAACTTAACTTTTGTTACGAGCGCTCCGTTGATTGCACCTGCGAGCATTCCAACCAAAAGTCCGGCAGGGAATGCGATCCAGATTGAAAGGCCATCGCCATCAACTGCTGGCTGACCTTGTACAAGTTTTGCCATCGCCATGGAAGAGAAGATTGCGATTGCACCGCAGGAAAGATCGATACCCGCGGTAAGAATAATTAGCGTTTGACCGGCAGCAACTGCACCAACGATCGCTACTTGCTGCAAGATAAGTGAGAAGTTAGACGGTGTTAAGAAGTTTTCATTGAAAAAGCTAAAGGTAATTGAAGCAACTACAAGCACCATCGTTGAGCTCAACCATGGGTACTTATGTAGGAGCGCTTGAGTTTTTTGACTTACCGTTGCGCGGCCTTGGAATTCTGCCGCTGCATCGTAAGTAGCCGTATCTTGACTCACTTTTGGTCCTTTCGAAACTTTATTTGAACTCTAACCTACTTTAAATAAAATCTTTTTTTCGAAATCTTCACTTTTAAGATTGTGTTAAAGAGGGCGACTGCCGAAGCAGCCGCCCTCTTTAAACACTCTTCTTTAGTTATTCACTAAAGAGCTGGGATTAACCCCAAGCGTTTGCTAGACCGTATTCAGTTGTCTCTGATGGAACACCCTCTTGTGGGTCATCAGTGATCAACTTGACGCCGGTGTTGAAGAAGTCAAGGCCTTCAGATGGAGCTGGCTTTGTACCGTTCTTCACGATGTCGTAGATAGCTTGAACACCAAGGTCAGCCATCAACAATGGGTACTGCTGTGAAGTTGCGTTGATGCAACCTGACTTAACAGCGTTGATACCAGCGCCGCCACCGTCAACAGAAACCATTGCGTCGATCTTTACGCCAGCAGCAGCTGCTGCAGCACAAGCACCGATTGCTGTTGGCTCGTTGATTGTGTAAACAACGTTGATGTTCTTGTTCTTAGCAAGAAGCTTCTCAAGACCTGTACGGCCGCCTTCTTCGTTAGCGCCTGTCGCTACGTTTCCAACGATCTCGTAATCTCCGCCTGAGTACTTGCCCTTCTTGTCTTCGTCTCCCATAACCTTAGGATCCTTGACGTCGATTCCCATACCATCAAGGAATCCGTTGTCGCGGCAGTAGTCAACAGACACAATGCGATCATCGAAGATGTCGAGAAGTGCGATTGTTGCCTTCTTGCCAGCAAGCTTCTTAGCTGTCCACTGACCGATCAAACGACCAGCTTCGCAGTTATCTGTTGCGAAAGTGATGTCGACGATGTCAGCAGGATCTGGTGGTGTGTCAAGTGCGATGATGTAAAGGCCTGCTTCGCGAGCCTTTGTCATTGCAGCGTTAACTTCTGTTGATACTGGAACGATCAAGATACCAGCGTGCTTTGCAGAGATTGCATTTTCGATCGCTGAGATCTGACCTGCGTAGTCTGATTCATCTTTTCCAGATGAAACAGTTAGCTCTACGCCAAGTGTTTCTGCCTTCTCAGTTGCACCCTTGATCATCGCAACGAAGAATGGGTTTGACTGATCTTTTGTAATAAGTGAGACCTTTACAGTGTCTCCGCTTCCGCTGTCGCTATTTGAACATGCAGAAAGCACAAGCATTGACGCTGCTGCTACAGCAACGACTGCTGCAGTGCGGCGTGAGAAAAGCTTTGCCATATGTATTTCCTCCTATAGGTGGGGTCAAGCGATACCGATAGTACATAGCCACCCCGCGCAATAAAAGGGTTTTTTGACGAAAATTCGATCGTTACCTAACCGTTACTAGCGGCAGAAAATGGCGTTATTTCGCCGGTTTACCCGCGCAGCAGGAGGATCTCAAAAGGGGTGAGCGAGAGCGGGATATCGCCGAGAAGTGGATTTATCTCAGCATATGACCACCAATCCATGATCTGGCTCGCCTTATCGCATTCATCGGCGTGCAGGCTTTGGATAGTTGTATATCCGGCCAAGGCCTTCGGCGTGATTTCTACTGTCCATGGGCGCTGCGATGCGACAACCATCTTGCGAGATTCGCGATCTTCGAACGCAACCCAAGAACTATCGAGTGATGTCGCGATTGTTATCTCGTGTGCATGATGCGCACCAAGAGCAGCGAGTGCGTGAAAGGTTGGAGAAAATTTAACTGCGGAACCTTCGGAGTAGATAACTCCAAATTCTCCGAAGAGTTCGTGCCAGGTTCCCGAATGTGCGCCTGCGCTCGCAAGAGCAAAAACAGAACCTAAAGTCCAAGCTGCTGCAGATAGATCTTTTATTTGTGCGGCCATTTCAGGTTGTGCCAAGTTGGCGCGGTTTTCACGAAGATGACCAGTTTCAGGATTACCGCGAGTTGAGAAAGTAATTGGAGAAATCGAAATCTGCGGTGCAACGTGCTTCTTGGCAAACTCAATTGATTCGCGTTGCGTGTATAAAGTTTTGAAAATGGTTTCTGGATCTGTTGAGTGAACCGTTGGAACCATTGAGTACGAGGCCGAATCCCCGAAGTCATATTTATTGCGATGTAGATCAACTAAGTAAGCATCAGTTCCAGGAACATAGCTATTTAGAGAAGTATTTTTTGGAAGATCGCGTTCTTGAACAATTTCTCTGGCTTCGCGATGAATCAACAAACGTGATCCTGCAGGAACGCGATTGCTTAGATGTTCTACCTCGTGAGCCAATTGGTCACCACCGTTAGAAGAGAGCAAGGCCGCTTCCAGCGCTAAGCCGCTCTTGCTGACAGTGGCTATTTTCTGCGCAGTTAGCGCTTCTTCATTAATGCGGATGTGGTCGATATCGAGAATAAATAGCGCTTTTTCAAGGTCATCACTTGGCAGAAGTGGCTCAGTATTGAACTGTAATCCGATGCGCGGAAGTGAAGGTATTTCCTTGGCAGTTATCTTTGAACCATCAACCTTTGCGCCGGCAGGTGGCGTAACTTCAAATTCTAAGTTCTGTTCCCAAACAACTCCCTTTTCAATAACAAAGGGACGGGGTTCAGCAAGTGAGCCGCTATAAATCTTGTACGTGTTATCGGTCCAGTTACGTTGATCTTCTGCTTCGAGGACCTTGCCAGTTGAAACCACTTTTAGGGTGCGCTTATCTGGCGCGATAAAGTGCATATCGTTACTGGCCGGGAAGAGTCCTTGTGTAACTCCATCAATGACACGTTGTGGAGAGATCTCCTTCAGCAATGAGTAAGTGTTTCCACTGGCATGAACTGTCGATCCCATCCAGTCGCCGGTATGGAGACAGAAACAAACCCCCCAACGTTGGATATCGAAATTTCCTAAACCAGTTAACGTGTAAGCAACGCTAAATTTTCCATGCGGTTGCAGAGTCACGATGGCCTTACCTTGCATGGATCCCGCAAAGGTATCGGTAATTGTTACAACACAATTTTCGCCAGATATTTTTACATCTTCGCTGTGCTCATCCGGATCAAGCGTTGACCAATCCCAGGGGCGTATCGCGGTGTAGAGCAGATCAATAATCTGCGCACCTTCGTAAGTAATGTTTCGAATAGCCGCGCGCGCAATATCTAAAGTAAAACCGGCATGTTCAACCCTTTGGGTATCGGGCCAAAAGCTTTTGCTCATCGCGCAGTCATTCCGCCATCGACTGCGTAAGTTGCACCGGTTGCAAACGATGATTGCTCAGAGACCAACCAATTAACTAAACCAACTAAATCACTTGGCTTGCCCATTCTTCCAAGGGGTGTTCGACGAATTAAATCGGGGCCCTTCTCTGGGTCATCCCAAATTTTTTGGATCAAAGGCGTCGACATAGTTCCGGGTACAACTACATTCGAACGAACTCCTTGCTCTTTATAATCAACTGCGATGATGCGCGAAAGCCCCATCATTCCGGCCTTAGATGCGCCATATGCGGTGTAGCCAGCACCCTCCATCGTCATACCAGTTGGAGAACCGATCAAAATAACTGAACCTCGACCAGATTTAATGAGACCAGGAATAGCGTGCTTTACCGAGAGAAAAGCGCCAGTCATATTTACATCAACTGTTTTCTGCCAAGTTTCTAGCGCAACGTCACCAATCTTGGAATCTTGCCCTACTAACTGAACGCCTGCGCAAACAATCAGCGCATCAATTTTTTCAATTGTAGATAACGCTTCCTTTACGGATGCTTCACTTGTTAAATCGGTTTTGTGGAAAGTAGCTTCAGGTTTTGGAGCATCTTGAATATCTAAGTTATGAACACTTGCACCCGATGCGATCAATCCGGATACGAGAGCTGAACCAATTCC
>JAXITH010000087.1:0-4596 GCA_034680185.1 Candidatus Planktophila sp. | reverse complement strand
ATTCGCGCTAGATTCAATCCCAGCGACCTTCGGCGTTACACAAGAGCCATTCTTGGTCTTTGCAGCTAACGCATTCGCGCTTTTGGGCTTACGCGCCTTGTACTTCTTGCTCAAGGGGCTGCTCGATAAGCTGGTTTACCTTTCTCTTGGTCTATCCGTAATTCTGATGTTTATCGGAATTAAGTTGATCCTGACTTACTTGCACGAAACCTGGACTGAGATTCCTAAGATTCCAACAGTTGGCAGCTTGGCTGTAATCGGTTTAATTCTGCTGGTTTCAACAGTGGCTAGCTTCATAAAGGTGAGGCGAGATCCAAAGGCGCAGGCTCATGCTGGTCGCGTTACTTCAGGAAAGCATCCCGAAGTTAACAACCAGGATTAAGTCACAGGAAAGTTATTTAGTTAAAGAAGGCGATAACGGCGCCAGCAATTGTTAAATTGAGGGCGTCGTTTGTCGTTTCAATTAACCATACTTTTATATTCTCACCACCAAATAAACGGTGAGAAAGTGATGCAAACATTGCAATACCGACGCCAAGTGCCAAACCGATCGTGGCACCATCAAGTGTGCTGATGTCGGCACCGTTCTGCTGTAGCGAATTAATGACAAGTGCAAGAGTCAAGGTTTGGACGAGAATTCCGATAATGGTTCCGCCAAATAGAAGCGCTGGCTTGTTCTGCTGTGTGGTCAGTTGACCGGAAGCAATACCGCGCTCTTTCATCCAAATTGGATAGAAAGTCTTTGGTCCAAACCAAATTCCGCCGCTAACAAATGAGATAGCGAATGCGATTAGAACGCCGATTAGATTCAAGTCTGTAAATGTCATGGCAACAATTTTACATATTTGATTTGTAAAGTCTTGGAGGATAGGTGCTGCTATTGAGCCATTATGGCGTCGTAAACGTATTGCGCTAAACCCCGCACACGGCCGTCGTAATACTCTTTGAATCGCCTATCCTCGATATACATAACAGCCAGATTCTTTTGCATTTCAGGAGAGCAGTCGTAGAACCACTTTGAAATCGCATCTCTATGGGCGATAACTGCGGCCTGTGTTTTTTCGGAGCTTATTTCTAAACCATTGCCAAAGGCATAAACAAAGAGTTCGGTTGCGGCTTCTTGGTCTACTTTGGCTTTTCTAAAGTCTTCTTTAGAGTATTTCGAAGTTTTAGCTTGGGACTGCTCAAATGCGGCGGTATTTCCCCAGCGCGCTTGAACTTCATCGTCGTATCCGGACATGCTTAATTCTAACCTCAAGGCATTATTCGTAGCCTTTCTCTTGGGGTGAATGTAAACTCGCGCCATGAAATTTCTAATCTTTGTAATTGATGATTTAACTAATTCTGGAACTCCGGCCGAGATGGTCGAAATCAATGCGTTCAACGACAGTCTGCGCGCCAATGGCCAATGGATTTTCGCTGGGGGATTAAGCGCGCCTGAAAATGCGAGCGTCATTGATAATCGCGGTGATGCAGGTATCGAGACGGGCAAACCTCTATTCGATGCAAAGGAAAACTTCAGCGGATTCTGGTTGATTGAGGCAGCGGATGCAGAAGTAGCTAAAGAGTTAGCTTTCGCAGGTTCTAAAGCGTGTAATCGCAAGGTTGAACTGCGCCCACTCCTGTAGTGGTTATCAGATATTGAGATTCGGGGAGGTAGGTTCCCCATATCTTGATAGAGTCTAAACATCGCAAGTTAATTACGGGAGTGCAAAATGTCTGAAAATTCAGGTCAGTGTCCAGTTGTTCACGGTTCGAATACTGAAGTTGGCGCATCTAATGTCAACTGGTGGCCAAAGAATTTAAATCTAGATATTTTGCATCAGCACGATACAAAATCTAACCCGCTCGGTGAAGATTTTGATTATCACGAAGAGCTAAAGACGCTCGACTTTGCAGCGCTCAAAAAAGATCTTCACGCGTTAATGACTGATAGCCAACCTTGGTGGCCTGCGGACTGGGGACATTACGGCGGGTTAATGATTCGCATGTCATGGCATGCCGCCGGTACTTACCGCACGACCGATGGTCGTGGTGGTGGCGGAACTGGAAACCTTCGCTTTGCACCACTTAACTCTTTTCCAGATAACGTAAACCTCGACAAAGCTCGTCGTATTCTCTGGCCGATTAAGCGGAAGTACGGCAACAAAGTCAGCTGGGCAGATCTATTGGTTCTCGCCGGAACAATCGCATACGAGTCAATGGGACTTAAGACATTTGGTTTCGGTTTTGGACGCACTGATATTTGGCACCCAGAGAAAGATATTTACTGGGGACCTGAGACAGAATTCTTGGCGCCAAGTGATGCGCGCTATAAGGATGTTAAAGATGCCAGCACAATGGAAAATCCATTGGCAGCAGTTCAAATGGGTTTGATCTACGTAAACCCTGAAGGCGTAAACGGAAAGTCTGACCCATTGCTGACTGCTCAACACGTTCGCGAAACATTTGCGCGCATGGCGATGAATGATGAAGAAACCGTTGCTCTAACAGCAGGTGGTCACACCGTAGGAAAAGCACACGGAAACGGTGATGCTTCAAGACTTGGACCAAGCCCAGAAGGCGCGGACATCTCTGAGGCCGGTCTTGGCTGGATGAACCACACAACGCGCAGCATTGGTCGCGACACAGTTTCTAGCGGAATTGAAGGCGCTTGGACAACACATCCAACTAAATGGGATGGCGGATACTTCGAACTTCTCTTTAAGTACGACTGGGAGTTAAAGAAATCTCCAGCGGGAGCAACGCAATGGGAGCCAATCAATATTGCCGAGGAAGATAAGCCGGTAGATGTTGAAGATCCATCAATTCGTTACAACCCAATGATGACTGATGCTGACATGGCGATGATCAAGGATCCTATTTATCTTGAGATCTCAAAGCGTTTCCACGCAGACCCTGCTTACTTCAGCGAAGTCTTTGCGCGCGCTTGGTTTAAGTTAACCCACCGCGATCTAGGACCAAAGGTAAATTACTTTGGACCAGATGTTCCAAAGGAAGATTTGATTTGGCAGGATCCAATTGCTCCTGGCTCAACTTCTTACGATGTTGCAGCAGTTAAAGCAAAGATTGCAGCGACAGGAATTTCCGTTTCTGATCTTGTTGCGACAGCCTGGGATAGCGCTCGCACATTCCGTGGTTCAGATAAGCGCGGCGGCGCAAACGGTTCTCGTATCCGTCTTGCACCTCAGAAAGATTGGCAAGGCAACGAGCCTGCGCGCTTAGCGAAGGTGCTTGCAGCACTTGAACCAATTGCAAAAGAATCTGGCGCAAGCATCGCCGATGTAATTGTCTTGGCCGGAAACGTCGGAGTCGAAATTGCAGCAAAGGCTGCTGGTTTTGATATCACCGTTCCATTTGCACCAGGTCGTGGCGATGCAACAGCAGAACAGACAGATGGTCTTTCATTCGCACCACTTGAGCCAATTCATGATGGATTCCGTAACTGGTTGAAGCAGGAATACTCAGCTAAGCCTGAAGAACTACTTCTTGATCGCGCTCAACTAATGGGGCTAACTGCTCCAGAGATGACCGTATTGATGGGTGGCATGCGCGCACTTGGAACTAACTATGGCGGCACAAAGCATGGTGTGTTCACAGAAAAAGTTGGAACGCTTAACACTGATTTCTTCAGCGTTCTAACCAGCATGACCTACATCTGGGAGCCAGCAGGCGAAAACGTTTATAACTTACGCAACAGAACAACTGGCGAAGTTAAATTCACTGCTACTCGCGCTGATTTGGTCTTCGGTTCTAACTCAATCCTGCGTGCCTACGCTGAGGTCTACGCCCAAAGCGACGGCCAGGTAAAGTTCGTTAAAGACTTCGTTAGCGCCTGGACAAAGGTGATGAACGCAGATCGCTTCGACCTAAATAGATAATTTACTTATCTGGATTAGGAACAGTTACATCTCGAACAAATGCTTCGAGATCGTTAACTGATTGTAAGAATCCGCGCAATGTGCGAAGGGTTGCACCAAAGTTGGTGAATTCATCGACCTTGAGTCCATCGACGTCATACATCTTGTTGAACTCTGGCAGGGTTTGAAGCGTCTTTAGAATCGTTGGATCGACTGGTTCTTCGATGCTGTTTACATTTGGAACCATTCCGGCTTTATTGATCTTTACCTGCCAACCGTAAGGTGGCGAAATTACGCAATCTCCGCCGAGAATCTGACTCCAGTGCATATGGTTGCGGAATGCAGCGGACAACAAACGAGTGCGATAGCCGCGCTCTTTGTAAACCTGGTGTGCGTGCTTAAAGACTGCAACGCCAGCCCATTCCATAACACCTGGATCGATAATTGCGCCTGATTTTTCAACTGAAACCTTTACCCAGTCATCAACGCGACCAACCATGATTGTGCAGACTGGACCCATCTGAGAAATATCTAGACCTTCTGCTTCGCGGCGCTTTAGACCGCGTTCAATCGCTTCGGCTACCGCAATGGTTTGTGCGACCGAGAATGAAACCGTCGCATTTAAACTCACGCCTTGGTAAGTTGCTTCTTCAAAAGCGCTAATCGCCTCTGAAGTCACTGGAATCTTTACAATAATATTTTTTGCAAGCTTTGAAAATGCAACAGCTTGTTCGGT
>JAXITH010000086.1:0-4600 GCA_034680185.1 Candidatus Planktophila sp. | reverse complement strand
ATTCGTTGTTATGGATGATGCAAACATTGATGAAGCAGTTAAGGGTTTGATGTTGGCAAAGATGCGCAATGGTGGCGCTGCTTGCACCGCTGCAAATCGCGTTTATGTACAACGTCCAGTCGCAGCAGAATTCATGCAGAAGTTCGCAGCAGCCATGGGCGCATTTGTTATGGGCCGCGGTCGCGATGCCGGCGTACAACTTGGCGCAAGCGTTTCTGTTAAAGAACGTAACAAGATTGCAGAGCTAGTTGATAACTCAATTAAAGCTGGCGCAAAAGTATTAACTGGTGGCAAGACTCCCGATGGACCTGGCGCCTTCTATCCAGCAACAGTTCTAGAAGTTGATAAAGCCGCAGAAATCCTTAATCACGAAGTCTTTGGACCAGTTGCACCAGTAGTTATCTTCGACACCGATGCAGAAGCGATCGAACTCGCAAACGGCACCGACTTCGGACTAATTAGCTACGTCTATTCAGAAGATTTAAAACGCGCGATCCAGATTTCGGAAGCGATTGAATCCGGAATGGTTGCGATCACCCGCGGACTTATCTCTGATCCAGCTGCGCCATTCGGCGGAGTTAAGCAGAGCGGTCTCGGTCGCGAAGGCGGCTTCGATGGCATCCACGAATTCCTCGAGACCAAATACATCGGCGTCGAAATTTAATTAAAAATAGTTGATTTACTGAATTGTTACGTCGTAAGTGGCTATAAGGCGCGCCAGTTGATTTTTAACACATGTAACTTGCCAATTTTTATCACCACTCAAAGCACTCCAGGAATTTCGAAACCTTCCAGAACCATCAAGATTTTCAGTTTCTATTTGAAAACCAGGGTTGTGAGACTCTCCACTCTTGCTTAACAAAAACCTTTTAACCCCAAATTCGATTTCAGATGAACCATCTCTGAATAACTTTAAGACTAGATCATCAAAAGACTTGCCCTGAACTTCCAAAATTTCGCGAGCATAAAGAGCAATAGCCTCCTCTCGATCAAGTTTCTGAGATTTTTCCATTTTCCTAGTGTCTCACTTTTGAAAGAAGGTGTGAAGCCCTATTTAAGTTCCGCAATTTATTTCGATTGTTTGCGGAGAGCGGGTTCGACCGGCGTAGTTCCACTTACCGTTAATTAGGGCCTTAGCGTATGCAATTCCATAAAACTTTGTTCTTTTGAAATTCTTACAGTCTATGAGCGCGTCATAGTTTCGAACTACCCTGCCAGAAGAAGTTGGCTGGCTTGGATCGGTTACAAAGCTATTAATCTTGGGATGACCAAATTTCTCTACTTTGTAGATATCTACTGTTAACGAAACTTGCTGTTGAACAACGTTACAAATTGATCTAGCTTTTACGATCACGGCACGCCTACTGCCAAATTTCAATTCATGTCTAGATATATGAGCGTTATCAATTTCGATTCTACAAATTGCCTTTTTAATTTCTGGCTTAGGGGTAGCCGCATTTGCGAGAGGCATAAAAAGGTTTGGCAGAAAGAAGCAGACGCCCATCAAGATGTGATTGATTATTTTTATTTTTAGATATCTCATCTGAGAAATATCTGATATTTGAAGTTTCGGCCTCGAAAGTTATCCACAGAGTGAAACGAGCGGAGGATGAGGGATTTGAACCCTCGAAAGGTTGCCCTTTACACGCTTTCCAAGCGTGCGCACTCGGCCGCTATGCGAATCCTCCTGGCGGGATCGCTCCCGACTGGCTAAGGGTATAGGTGTAACAACTATCCTTACGCCAGATCCCTCACGCGGCATTACCGCGCTGAACTCCCCCAGGGTAGGAATACAGCAAGGGTAGGCGTGCTCTGATGGGTGCGTGAGGGGTCCCTTAAGTATTGTGAACTCTGTTTAGTTTGTGATGTAGTTGAAGCCGAGATGAGAGGAGTGAATATGTCACTCGCGTTGTATCGCAAGTATCGACCATCTGTATTTGCAGATGTAATCGGACAAGAACATGTAACTGTTCCACTCTCTAACGCACTTACTTCCGGAAAAACACATCACGCATATTTATTTAGCGGACCACGTGGTTGCGGAAAAACTTCGAGCGCTCGCATCATGGCACGTTCACTTAACTGCGAAAAAGGTCCAACACCAACTCCTTGTGGCCTCTGCCAATCTTGTAAAGATCTAGTTGCGAACGGTCCGGGTTCACTCGATGTTATTGAACTTGATGCGGCCACCCACGGTTTGGTTGATGATGCACGCGATCTACGCGATAAAGCATTCTTTGCACCAGTACAAAGCAAGTACAAGATTTACATAATCGATGAAGCGCACCAGCTTGGACCAGGTGCGGCAAACGCGCTTCTCAAAGTTGTTGAAGAACCACCTCCTCACGTAATTTTTATCTTCGCTACCACCGAACCCGAAAAGTTGATTTCAACTATTCGTTCTCGTACTCACCACTATCCATTCCGTTTAGTCCCACCTGGAATCTTGGCTGAGCACCTCGAAAAAATTTGTAAAGAAGAAGGCGTAACCGTTGCTAAGGGTGTTATTCCACTAGTTGTTCGCGCAAGCGGGGGCTCAGTTCGTGATGCTTTATCCGTACTTGGCCAACTGCTCGCAGGTGCTGGCCCAGATGGAGTGAGCTACGAAATCGCTATTCAACTTCTCGGCTTTACCGATGGTGCTTTACTCGACGATGCCGTAGACGCACTTGCCGCACGCGATGGCGCAACGTTATTTAAGACTGTTGATCGCGTAATCGAATCTGGCCACGATCCACGTCGCTTTGCTGGAGATTTACTCGAACGCCTGCGCGATCTAATGATCGTTGATGCACTTGAAGCAACCAATGCAAATTCAATTTTGCGCGGACTTCCTGATGATCAACTCGAGCGCATGCGCAAACAAGCTGCCAACATCGGCGCCGCCAACTTATCTCGCTCTGCAGATATTGCAGCAGAAGGTTTAACTCAAATGCGCGGTGCAACAGCGCCCCGATTAATTCTCGAACTCATCTGCGGCCGCATGCTTCTGCCCGGCGGCGATAACTCCGAAGCCGGATTACGTTCCCGCATCGAACGCCTCGAGCGCGTCGAAAACATTGCCACTTCTCCCGCTCCCGCAAAAACCACGGCACCAACTCCACCCGCCAAGAAAACTACGGCACCAATAGTGGAAGAGACTTCTAAGGAAATTGTTGGCGGAGGCGACTCTAAAGAAGCTTTTCCCGAGGCGCCAAGCCAAACAGTTTCTGTGAAGTCGGAAAAAGTTCCCGAATCTCCGAAGGTTGCTTCCAATACGCCAATGGATATTGCTGGTTTACGTCGCCTTTGGCCAGATGTAATCGAAAACGTTAAGAAGCGTCGTCGTCTAACGTGGTCTTTGCTCTCCGCCTCCGCGCAGATAATCGCCGTAGACGAAAAGCTAATCACGATCGGAATCGTCAACGCCGGCGCCCGCGACTCGTTCGTTCGCTCTGAATCAGATGAGATCTTGCGCCAAGCATTTATCGAAATCGTTGGCATTGATCGCAAGATCGAAGTAGTTGTTGATGCATCTATCGATACAACTTCAACCCCCGAAGCGCGCGCAGTTCGCGTTGATGAAGCGCCAACCGATAAGACACTTCTTACGGGTGCAGCGCTACTTGCTGCCGAACTCGGTGCAACTGTGATCAGCGAAAAGAATAAGGACTAATGAGCACAGGCATGTACGAAGGTGCGATCCAAGATCTCATCGATGCTTTAGGTCGTCTGCCTGGTATTGGTCCAAAGAGCGCACAACGTATTGCTTTCCATATCTTGCAGACCGATGGTGATGCAGCCCTTGCGCTAGTCGATGCAATTCGCACCGTTAAAGAACGCGTTAAGTTCTGCAACCAATGCGGAAACGTTTCGGAAGAAACTGAATGTCGTATCTGCCGCGACCCACGTCGCGATCCTGCACAGATTTGTGTTGTTGAAGAGAGTAAAGATGTAATCGCAATCGAGCGCACTCGCGAATTCCGCGGTAAGTATCACGTGCTTGGTGGCGCGATCAGTCCGATTGACGGAATTGGTCCTGACCAACTTCGCATCCGCGAATTAATGGTTCGTCTCTCTGATTCAAATATCACCGAGGTCATTTTGGCCACCGACCCGAACCTTGAGGGCGAAGCAACGGCTACTTATTTAGCTCGCTTGATAAAGCCGTTGGGCATCAACGTTTCTCGTTTGGCTAGCGGTCTGCCGGTCGGCGGAGATCTCGAATATGCAGATGAAGTAACGCTTGGGCGCGCATTTGAAGGCCGTCGTAACGTAGAAAGCTGATCGTCTCACTATTTGATCGAATGGCTGTTCCATATATTGAGATTTTCCCTAATCGGGTGGCAAGCAGACCAAAATTAGTTCAATATTGAGCCATGGGACTCATTGTTCAGAAATATGGCGGATCCTCCGTAGCCGATGCCGAGGGCATGAAGCGCGTTGCTGCTCGTATCGTGGCGGCGAAGAAGGATGGCAATCAGGTCGTCGTAGTGGTCAGCGCGATGGGCGATACCACCGACGAACTCATCGATTTAGCCAACGCCGTTACCCCAATTCCTGGTGGTCGCGAACTAGATATGTTGTTGACCTCTGGAGAGCGCATTTCTATGGCTCTTCT
>JAXITH010000085.1:0-4622 GCA_034680185.1 Candidatus Planktophila sp. | reverse complement strand
TTGCGAACGCTCTGAAAGAAATGAGAGTGCAGAAAGGTCGGCACCAGCAGCGAAGATAAATGGCTTGCCGGTAATCGCAATGGCAGCAGGGGAGCGGCCGATTGCATCTGTAATCGCAGCATCTAAAGCTTTAAGAGATTGTGGACCAAAGGTATTTGGGCGAGTGTGATCAAGCCCGTTATCTAAGGTGATTAAGGCGAGAGAACCGGTAAATCCAAATGGAGTTAGATCAACATCGCGAACAAGTGCATTGGTGACAACTTCTTCAGGAGCGCCTTCAGGTAGTTTGATTTCGGTAGTCATTACTTTGATCCTCCAACAAAGTGTGGGTTTTCCCAGATAACGGTGCCGCCCATGCCCAGACCGATACACATAGTTGTAAGTCCATAGCGAACTTCTGGGTGCTCTTCAAAGGCGCGCGCCAAGTTAAGCGCTAAACGAATTCCAGATGATGCAAGGGGATGTCCAACAGCGATTGCACCGCCATAAGGATTTACGCGCGGATCATCATCGGCTATTCCAAAGTGATCGAGGAATGCGATTACTTGTACTGCAAAAGCTTCGTTGACTTCAAAGGCTCCGATATCGGAAATTGAGAGACCGGCTTTTGCCAGCGCTTTAATCGTTGATGGAACTGGGCCATAACCCATAACTTCTGGCTCAACGCCTGCGAATGCATATGAAACTAACTTCGCCTTTACAGTGAGTCCGAGTTCATTGGCTTTCTCTTCGCTAGCGAGTAGGGCAGCGGTTGCGCCATCATTTAACCCAGATGAGTTTCCGGGGGTAACGCGACCTGCTGGACGAAATGGAGTCTTAAGCGTTGCTAAACCTTCCATAGTCGTTGTTGGACGTGGTGGTTCGTCAACCGTTGCAATTCCCCAACCCATTTCTGGAATACGAGCCGCAGTTGGAATCAAATCGCGCTGAATCTTGCCAGCGGCGTATGCAGCAGCTGTCTTCATCTGAGAGTTGTATGCATAACGATCTGCGCGCTCTTTAGTTAATTGCGGAAAGCGATCATGTAAACGTTCTGCAGTTGCACCCATCGCGAGCGCATCTTGCTCAACAATTCGCTCTGCGAGAAAACGTGGATTGGGATCGATGCCATCACCGATTGGATGGTTACCCATATGTTCAACGCCGCCAGCAATTGCTATATCGATTGAGCCAATTGCAATTGCACCAGCTAGCGAGGTCATCGCGGTCATTGCACCAGCACACCAACGATCAACTGAATATCCTGGAACTGTGTTTGGAAGTCCGGCCAGAAGGGAAGCGCTTCGACCTAAGTTCATTCCTTGATCACCAGTTTGCGTTGCAGCAGCGATCGCGACATCTTCAATTGAATCTAGGGCAACCTTGGGATTGCGCTCGAGGAGTCCGCGCATTGCACGCACCATCAGATCATCGGCGCGAGTGCCGGAGTACATGCTGCCGGCCTTTCCAAATGGGGTGCGAACAGCATCGACCAGAACAACGGTGCGTGACATGTCAGAACAACTTTCTCTCTTTGCCCCTGTGGGGGTCTATAGAGAAAGGTTACTCGCCAGTAGCCAAAAGTGGAACAGCGCAGCGAAGAAAGAGCTAAGCCTTAACCGCCTCGCGCTTGGGCGCAGCGGCCTTGCCCTTTGCCAAGTACGGAACAAGTACGACGACTAGGTAGGCAGACCATGCAAAGAATTGGATAAAGGAGGTCGTGGTATCGAATCCAACGGTGCCGCCAAGGAGTGAGCCGATAATCGATTCTTTCGCGATCCAAGGAGTGACATCCCATAGGAAGTCATCTTCACCCGGGATGTAACCGAGCTCTTGGAATTCGTGGATTCCGTATGAAAGAACTCCGGCTGCAACGATGATTAGCGCAACACCAGTGACTGTGAAGAACTTTGAAAGGTTTAATTTCACAGAGCGGTTGTAGATCAAATATCCGAGAACAACTGCCAAGGTGAGTCCAAGTACTAAACCGATTGTTGCAGTTGATGCTGCTCCAACTGTTTTAAAGTTGGTGTAGATAAAGAGCGCGGTTTCCAGGCCTTCACGAGCCACTGCGAAAAAAGCCACTAAGGCAAGGCTTATTGGGCCACCTGTCAGAGCCGAGTCAACTTTTCCGTGGAGATCATCGCGAAGAGTGCGCGCAGTGCGCTTCATCCAGAAGACCATCCAAGTAACCAAGCCAACTGCAACAAATGAAGTGATTCCGGCGAAGAGTTCTTCTCCGCGTTCAGTTAACTCAGCAGAGGTAAAGGAAAGTACGGCACCGAGCGCAAGGCTTGCCGCAATTGCGATACCAACACCGGTCCAGAGAGGCTTAAGGAAATGGCGGCGATCTGTGCGCACGATGTAGGCGACAAGAATTCCAACGATTAAAGCGGCCTCAAGGCCTTCGCGTAGCGCGATGATGAAGGTACTTAACATGCGCCTAATCTAGAACGGCTTGGCTATTTACGCAACTTAAGTGTTGCGTAATTCATCACATCGGTTTAAGCCTCGGTAGCCGCCTCAGGCTCAGATTCGGCGCTGGCCAACGGTTCGGTTTCAAGCAGAGCAGCCTCAAGGATCGGCGCCACGATCTCGATCTGCCATTGGCGCGCTCCAAGGGTGGCTAGCGCCGCTGTAACGCCTGATTTAGGCGCGTTCCAGCAGATCCGCCGCACATATTCAGGGGTAATCAAGTTCTCAAAGGGGATAACGAGCTCATTGGCCTTGGCCTGGATATTGGCCTTGGCGTGGGTAAGCGGTGCGTATTTGGAGGGAAAGCGCTCGCGCCAGATCTTTAGCGGCGGCAGGGAGTCGCTATCTGTACGCACCGGCGGCCACTGCGATTCATCTAGCGAAAGAGCATCGGTGATCGCGCTAATCCAGGTCGCAGTGTTTTCAAACCAACGCGCTCGCAGACCAAGTGGGCGCAGAATCTTCTCCAAATCCTTCTTAGTCTTAACTGGTTTCTCAGTTGCCTTGGTCGCGATTTCCACAATTGCCGCATCGGAAAGTAAACGACCCTGAGCAATATCTACTTCTTGGGCAATCTCGGCTCGGACGGTCCAAAGCGCTCGCACGATAGCCAGTTGATCGCGCTTTTTTATCTTATGCATTCCTGAAGTACGTCGCCAAGGATCAACTCTTGGTGGGGGAGCAGGGGCATCGATGATCGATTGAAATTCTTCGTGCGCCCATTTTAATTTCTTAGATTTTTCTAGAATCGCGTGCATTTCATTGCGGAGCTCAATCAAAAGTTCAACATCTAGCGCTGCATAGTTAAGCCAATCCTGTGGCAGCGGGCGCTGCGACCAGTCAACTGCAGAGTGTTCTTTGGCTAGTGAAACTTCCATCAGTGATTCAAGAAGTGGACCTAAACCAACACGAGGAAGACCTGCAATACGGCCACCGAGTTCGGTATCGAATAAAAGTTTTGGATTAAGCCCTAACTCACGCAAGCAGGGAAGATCTTGCGTACTTGCATGCAAGATAACTTCATCGCTTTGCAACAACTCATTTAACTCTTCAAAAAATTTATGGTGTGGACCAAATGGAATTGGATCAATTAGGTGAAGGCCGCCACCTTCTCGTTTGATCTGAATTAAATAAGCCCGGGCGCTGTATTTGTATCCCGAAGCTCTTTCGGCATCAACTGCAAATGGGCCTTTACCTTTAGATAAATCTTGAATCGCCGCTGCAAATTTGGCATCGGTATCAACAACTGGGGGAATGCCATTTGCCGGGGCTAATAAAGGAACTGCGGTTGTAACCGGAGCGCCTTCCTCTGGAGTAAGAATGTTTTCTTCAGTCATGGAACAGGACTACACGCGACGTCGCGCAGCTGAAATTGGTGCAACGCCTTCTACGATCGGAGCCAGCCCTGCAACTTCGCCCAATAGATTGCACCAAGCGTCGATATGTTTAATCATCTCGCTGGCATCTTTAATGGCTGGGCTCCAAGATGCACGTATTTCAATTTCAGATTGATCATTGCGGGGAGAGAGTTTTCCAAATGAGGCGCTGGAAACGCGAGTGACCGTTCCGCTTGGCGCATTGAACTCACAACCGGCAGCAGAAAGAGAATCGAGCAACCAAGACCAACCGACTTCTGGGAGCAGTGGATCATCCTGCATCGCTTCATCGACATCGGCGCTTAAGAAGGTAACGCAGCGAAACTCGCCCTCCCAGGTTTCTTGTCCACCTGGTTCGTGGAGAAGGACAAAACGGCCAGAGGCGATTTCATCTTCATCTTCACCTAGCAAGCCGTTGGAAACATCTGCCGTAAATGCAAAAGAGTACGTAGCTAATTTCTGAGGAGCGGGAACTTCTTCCAAAATGATTTCTGCGCGATGTGTAGCGGTGCGCAAATGTTCAATCATGCGATTGAATTGGTTTAGATCCACTGCTTAATTCTAAAGATAGGTAAGGGTTTTGAGTGGGAGGCTGGGCGCAGACCTCGCATTAGGAGCATGTACCCTTGGCGCCATGGCTACATTACTCGCGTTGCTTTCCAGCGCACTTTGGGGAACTGCTGATTATCACGGCGGAAAGTTGAGTAAGAGCCACCCGGCAATTGCAGTTTTAGGAGTAACGCAGGCAATTGGCTTGATCTTTGGAATCGGCTTGGCTGTCGCATCAGGTGA
>JAXITH010000084.1:0-4651 GCA_034680185.1 Candidatus Planktophila sp. | reverse complement strand
GCAAGGGCTGTGCCTACAACCCCAAACTGCGCACCGGAGAAACCGCATGTCCCTTTACAACCCTGTATTGGGATTTCCTCGATCGCCATAGCGAAACATTTAAGAAGAACCACCGCATGAGCCAACAGATCTTCGGACTAAATCGTTTATCTGACCTACCCGAATTGAAAATTCGCGCAGAAGAAGTACTTAATGGACTAGATCAAGGGATCATTTAAAGAATTCACTACCGATCCAGCCATCTTTACTCACACCTTTTGGCAAGATAAAGAGCGCTGACCCAACTGGGGTTGTCCAACGATTTAACTCGTCTTGTTCATTTAGTGCGCTCTGAATCCGCAAATATCTTTCGAGTGATTCTTGGTAGCTGATGAAGATTAGCCCAACGTCATGCGTGCCATTCTCTAAATAGCCGTCGTCATAGTTATAGCCACGTCGCGTAATGCCCGAGTTCTTTCCTGTAAAAGCTCGACCTACGTGAGATTTTCCAAAGGCGGTCTCACTCTCTAACTTCTGACCACCACTTAGCGAACGCCCCAAACTTTCACTCTTGGCGTTATGAGAAAGGCGATCCCAAGTACCTAAATTCAATCTGATCCGGCGTACAACCACAACGGTGCCATCTTTTAGGCCACCGCTATTTGACCAAGTTCTTTCGGCATATTCTTTAGAAAATAAGGCGGCATTAGCGGTTCCATCGATCTGGCCCATTAAATTTCGAGAATCTTTTCCTTCATTAACCCCAGCGGGATCGAGAAAGCCACGTTGTTGCCATCTTATTGTTGCAAATGGCGCGCTCTCTTTAACCAAAGTATGGACGGCATGAAATACCGATTGCGGATTATCGCCGCTTACTTGAATTAATAGATCTCCATCATCCCAGCGCTTTTCAAGACTATCTATTTTATATTTTGGAATCGCAACTTCGGCAATCGGCCAGCGTTCAGTAATCCCAAGCTTTTCAAAGAGCGAATAACCAAATGAGAAGTTGATCGTTAAGCGTGCCGGATTTTCTGCCATCTCAGGTTGGGCATCTCCAATGATGGCTCTGCCCTTTATCAATAATGAACTGTCGCTCGTTAATACGCGCATATAGCGCCCCATCGCAGCCAAATCAGTGTCGGCGCTAATGTCGAGTGCAACCAATGTCGAATTGGCTTGTCTTTCTAACTCCACACCATTCTGGTGTTTGCCATAGAAACTAACGCTCTGCGTCGCAAAACTTTCCTCACTTTTAGCGGGGAATATTCCCACCGAGGTGGCGGTGGCAACTAAGCCACCGCCAACCAAAGCAGAAAGTAATATCGCTATTACTTTATTTCTTCTCACTTACATGCCACCTTCGGCGCCATAAACTTCATCGTCCATAGCGATCTCCTTCACAGGAGCGGTGTATTCGACTTTGTCTCCATTATCGAAGTCGAGAGTGACGGTTACTTCATCACCGGCTGCCAACTTGTCTGCTAGCTCCATCAACATGACGTGATATCCACCCATGCGTAGCTTTACTTCGCCTCCGGCAGGAATAACTAATCCACCAGACATCGCAGTCATTACGCCGTCGATTACCTCGTGGATTTCGATCATGCCCGCAACAGCGCTTGAGCCACCGATTAAGGTGATATCTGCATCGCTGCTATTTGCGATCGTCATAAATGAACCAGTCATGAATTTACCGGTCGCTTCATTAGCGGGTGACATATCATCAATTGCCCGAACAACTGGCTCGGTAATTGTGATCGCCGGACCAGCTGCTTCTTCTGAACCACAACCAGCTAATCCAGTTGCAAGTAACGTTGCTGCAAGCGCAGCAAGAATAACTTTCTTCATTTTTCTCCTTAAATAGTTAAACAACCCGTCCAGCCTTTTGGCTGCGGGATTGATGTATTAACTATTTAAAGCGGAGGTGCGCGAAGTAAGATCGCGCTTCGTTGAGCGCTTTCTTTAAACGTTGCAAGTAGCGGAGTAAAACCCCACGTAATCTGCACCGCAACTTGCAGCGAAAAAGTAAAGGTTTCCGGAAGTAAAGTCCTACGAAGTGACTGATACAGCGAACTCAAACCATTGAGGATCTGCGAGCTTTGCAGAATCAGTTGATAAGAGATAACCCCGAAAATAGTGTGTGAAAGAGCCATTAAGAGTGAGCTTTCGTTTGCTCCACCCAATAAGAAGTGCGTTAGGTTCTGCACGGCAAAAACGGCAAAGAATAAACGCGTCTCGCTAATTTCTTCGCCACGCAAAGCAAGCGCCACCAAAGTAGCGATAAGTACAAATTGCATTAACGAATTGCTGCTTGTGATTTCACCGCCTGCTAAATGATGCGCACCTATTCCGCCGAGCAGCAATAACATCGCCGCGACTGCCGAGCGCACCAAGGACATGCGCCTATGATAGCCCTGTGAGAAAGTTTGCTTATCTGGCCGCGGTGGTGGCTTCGCTTTTTATTTCCAATCCATCAGCAATGGCGCATTCCACAATCTCCTCAACGAGCCCCACATATAAAACCACTCTTAAACAATTGCCGACTGAAGTTTCGATCACCTTCTCTGAAACGCCTTTGACTATAGAAGGTCAAGAAATAAACTCCATCAAGGTTTTCGATCCGGCCGGCCGGATGATTTCCGCCAAGACTCTCGTGACTAACCAGACTTTAAGCGCTAGTTTTCTTGAGAATAAAGAGCTAATCGGCACATATATCGTTCGCTATCGCATTGCATCTGCTGATGGCCACGTCGTAAATGGAAATTACGAGTTCTACTTAGGCCAACCCGGAACCATCACGCTTGCTGATGCCGCAGAACTCGAAGAGCACGCCGATCATTCCACGGTAGAACATTTTCTTCTGATCCATACCGACCATATTCTCTATGTGATCGGTGTATTGATCGTCGCCTTGGTATGGATTTATCGCAAAAATGCGCGAAGGAATTAAATAGATTTATTGCGCTTAGAAGAGATAACCCCGGTGTTAAATCCAGCCAGGTTTAATCCACCAGCAAAGCGCGCATGTTCGATCTTGATGCATTTATCTTGAACCACGTTTAAGCCCGCGGCCACACCGCGTTCGGCCGATACATCATCTGTGATGCCAAGCTGCATCCAGAAAGTCTTCGACTTAATAGCAATCGCTTCATCTAGTACGCCCGGGATATCTGATGCTTTTCTAAAGACATCGACAATATCTACTGGCTCTGGGATATCAGCAAGTGACTTATAAACCTTCTGCCCCAAGATTTCGTCAAGCTTTGGGTTCACAAAGAACAACTTAAAGTGCGCAGCAGAAAGCAAATATGTAGCAACAAAGAAACTTGCGCGTGATGGGTTATCGGATGCTCCAACGATGGCAATCGTCTTGGCATCCTGCATGTATTTCAAACGCTCCAGCGCATTTGGTTCAGTAAATGCCATTAGCGAGCCTTACCTGTTGCAGTTGTTAAAGCCTGATCTAGATCCCACAAGATATCTTCAATATCTTCCAAACCAACGCTGATACGGATCAAATCTTGCGGAACACCAGCTTCGATCAACTGGTCATCAGTTAACTGGCGGTGGGTTGTGCTCGCTGGGTGAATAACCAAAGTTCGCACATCACCAATATTTGCCAAGTGGCTGGCTAATTGCACCGAGTTAATAAATTTCTCACCTGTTTGGCGCGCGGTTAAATCTCCAGATGCTTTAACGCCAAATGAAAACACTGATCCTGGGCCTTCTGGCATGTACTTCTTAGCGCGCGCATTATGTGGATGGCTAGCAAGTCCTGAGTACTTAACCCATTCAATACGTGGATCACTTTCTAACCATTCAGAGACAACTTTTGCATTCGCCACGTGATCGCGCATGCGTTGTGCCAAAGTTTCCACACCCTGCACCAACATAAATGCCGACATCGGACTTAACGCTGCCCCGATATCGCGAAGTTGTTCTGAGCGAACCTTGGTAAGAAATCCGAATTCTCCGAAGTTCTCCCACCATGAAACTCCACCGTATGAAGGAACAGGTTCGGTCATCGTTGGGAACTTGCCGTTACCCCAATTAAATTTTCCAGATTCAACAATTACGCCGCCCAGAGTTGTTCCATGCCCACCCAAGAACTTAGTTGCCGAGTGCAGAACGATGTCAGCGCCCCATTCGATTGGGCGAACCAAATAAGGAGTTGCCACAGTTGAATCGATAATCAGTGGCAAGCCCGCATCGTGTGCGACCTTGGCCAACGCTTCGATATCGCCAACTTGTGACGCCGGATTTGAAACCATCTCTGCATAAATAAACTTTGTCTTATCCGTTATGGCATCTGCAAAATCTTCAGCCTTATCGGATTTAATAAATGTTGTATCAACACCAAAGCGACGCAAGGTGACATCTAACTGAGTCAACGTGCCACCGTATAAAGCAGATGATGCAACGACGTGATCTCCAGCACCAACTAGCGCTGCGAAAGTTAAGAACTGCGCTGCCATGCCGCTAGAAGTTGCAACGGCGCCTAAGCCACCTTCCAAGGCAGCAATCTTTTCTTCAAAAGCTGCAACTGTTGGGTTTCCAATGCGGCTATAGATATTGCCGTATTTCTGCAATGCAAATAAGTTGCCCGCATCTTCGGTATTTTCAAAGACAAATGCAGATGATTGGTAAATAGGAAGTGCTCGCGCTCCAG
>JAXITH010000083.1:0-4675 GCA_034680185.1 Candidatus Planktophila sp. | reverse complement strand
GGCAGTTATCGCCGTAATCTAAAAATCAAAGAGATCTAAGCGCAAGAGGGGTAGGTTTGGCCGCATGCGATTGGGCGTTTTAGATGTGGGCTCCAATACCGTCCACCTACAAGTCGTTGATGCCCACCCTGGGGCTCGACCTAGCCCGGCAACAAATCAAAAAGTCGAATTACGACTCCACGAATATTTAAATGCAGCCGGTGAAATCACCGTCGATGGCGTTGAACTTTTAGAGACTGCAATTGCAGATGCAATTGCTCACGCTAAAGAATTTAAAACGGAAGAAATACTTGCCTTTGCAACATCTGCCATCCGAGATGCCACCAACGGAAAAGAGATCCTTTCTGAGATCAATAGAAAATTTGATATCGATTTGCAGGTTCTCTCTGGTGATGACGAAGCGAAGATGACTTTTCTCGCCGTGCGTCGTTGGCTTGGTTGGTCAAGTGGGCGACTTCTGGTTCTGGATATCGGCGGTGGTTCACTTGAGATCGCGGTGGGCGATGACGAAAGCGCTGAAGCAACAGTTTCGCTGCCGCTGGGCGCTTCACGCTTAACTCGCGAATACCTTGGTTCAGATCCACACACTTCAAAAGAGATAAAAGTTTTGGAAAGTTTCGTTCTGGAAGCGGTAAAGCAATCGGTACCGGAAGACATCATGGATCACGTCGCCGATCACTTTGTTGCAACAAGTAAGACCTTCAGAACTCTTGCTCGACTTGGCGAACATTACTTTGACGACAATCCCAAATACTTGAAAATTAACTCACTCACCAAAATGATTCCTAAACTTCAAGATATGAGCAATAAAGAACGCGCTGAACTTCCTGGAGTTTCACAAAGCCGCGCTAAGCAGATTGTCGCTGGAGCGATTGTCGCCCGCACCGTGATGGAGCGCTTACATATAAACGAACTTGAAATCTGCCCTTGGGCGCTTCGCGAAGGCATTGTTTTACGCTGGTTAGACTGGATGGAACGTTAACTAAACGATGGGTTCGTCGATCCAATCGCAAGCAATTACTTCACCGCTGCGACAATGCAAAACAATTGCCTGAGCTGGTTCTAGCTCACGGTCCATTGAATTGAAGTACTTCTTTCCAACAAGCTTCTTAACCAACTTTGGAATAATTGGGTTATGGCTGCAAACCAGAGCTGGGATGCCGCGATCCATTAGATCTTGTACGTAGTCCAGCGGAACATCCTTATCTTTGGCATAGCCATACTCGGACAAATCAGCGGAATAAATCGGAACTGCCGATAGCGCCCGCGCCATTGGATCCACCGTCTCAATACATCGAAGGGCATCAGATGTATGAATCTCTTTTGCTCCGTAAGGAAGATAAATTGGCAATAGACGTTTTGCCTGCAACTGTCCTTTATGTTCTAGCGGACGATCACCGTCATCCCCGCTCCATTCGGTGCGCTTTAACGCTTTTGCATGGCGCAATAAAATAATTGGAAAAGTATCGGTGCCAAAATCTAGGAAAAAATCTACAATCTTGCGATCATCCTTATTTGTTAAGCGCTCTTTTGCCAATTTTGGAGAAAGCCATTCCAATTGATCTACTTCATCAGGGTTTGGTTTTCCTTCTTGGTGGTCGTGGGCTTGTGCTGCCCAGTAGCGAACTTCTTTCGGAGCGCCTTCAAGTTTGTAGATGACGGTTCCGATTTCTGGACCAAATGTTGATGTGTAGCCAGTCTCTTCTAGAACTTCGCGGTAAGCCGTCGCGATGTGGGATTCGTTATTTTCAACTTTTCCTTTTGGAATCGACCAATCGTCATAACGAGGGCGATGTATCACTGCAATTTCAATTTCTGCTTGTGAATTCTTGTGCCATAAAACCGCGCCTGCAGCCTGAATTAATGGGGCGCTATCGTCTTTGCTCATGATCTAGCCTTTCGGTAGCGCTTTACATATATTCCTTGCAGATCTTGCAAAGGTTCGCCTGATTTGCTTGTCGTTATTCGCTGCCATGAGTCGCCCTCTTGATGCCAGCTAACGGTCTCTTCGCTCATTGAAAGATCAATTAACTCTTGTAGAGAACTTTTATGAACTGGGCGTTCGATTCGAACCAGACTCTCAACGCGACGATCTAAGTTGCGATGCATTAGATCTGAACTGCCAATCCAATATTCATCTTCTCCGCCATTTACAAAGTGGTAAATGCGTGAGTGTTCAAGGAATCGGCCCAAAATTGAACGGACCTTAATGTTTTCAGAAAGCCCCTTAATGCCAGGACGGATTGCACAAATTCCGCGGATAACTAAATCAATTTTTACTCCAGCAGCAGATGCTCGGTACAGAGCTTCAACAAATTCCTCATCAAGTAGCGAGTTCAACTTCATCTGTATTCCAGCTGACTTACCAGCCTTGGCATTTGTAATTTCGTTTTCTATTTTTTCAAGCAAACCGCTGCGCAAAGTGCGAGGTGCAACGAGCAACCTTGAATATGTTGAGTGAGGCGCAAAACCAGAAAGTTGATTAAAGAGTTTGGTTAAGTCTTCTGTCAGAACAGGGTCAGCGCTAAGAATTCCTAGATCTTCGTAGAATCGCGCTGTCTTCGGATTGTAATTTCCGGTTCCGATATGACAGTAGAGACGTAAGCCCTGTGCTTCATCTCGCACAACAAGCGAAAGTTTGGCATGTGTCTTAAGACCCATAAGGCCGTAAACGACGTGCACGCCAGCGGCTTCAAGCTTGCGCGCCCAGCGCACATTGGCCTGTTCGTCAAAGCGCGCACGAATTTCGATTACCGCTAAGACTTGTTTTCCGGCTTCGGCGGCTTCAATTAGCGCTTCGATAATCGGTGAATCACCTGAAGTTCTGTAAAGAGTCTGCTTGATCGCTAAGACTTGCGGGTCTTGCGCTGCATGCTGCAAGAATTGAACTACCGATGAAGTAAAGGATTCATAGGGGTGGTGCAACAAGATTTCGCCCTGGCGAATTGCCGCAAAAAATAGGTCTGGCTCTTCGGAATCAACTTCACTCAGCGAGGCAACAGTGCGAGATCTAAATGCTGGGAACTTCAACTTTGGCAGATCAAGATCTGCAATCTTTGTTAAATCTGTCAGATCAAGTGGTGCAGGAAGAGATAGAACATTTGCTGGGTTGATATCTAGCTCATCACATAACTTATCCAGCAAGTGCTGATCAATTCCTTCTTCAATTTCTAAACGAACTGGTGGACCGAAGCGGCGGCGAGAGAGCTCTTGCTCAAGTGAGTTGAGCAAATCTTCCGTATCTTCTTCTTCAAGTTCAATATCTTGGTTACGGGTGACGCGGAATGTGTAGTGATCTTGAATCAACATTCCAGGAAAGAGTTCTTGGAGATGAATGGCGATTAAATCTTCGAGTGGCAGGAAACGCTTGCTATGCGCAACTGGGCTGACTGAAACCAAGCGAGAAAGAATTGGTGGCACTTTGACACGTGCAAAGTATTCTTCAGAGCTCTTTGGGTTCTTAACAATTACCGCAAGGTTTAGTGAGAGCCCTGAGATATACGGGAACGGGTGTGATGGATCGACTGCTAGTGGAGTCAAAACCGGGAAAATACGATCGCTAAAAATACGGGATACGTATGAGCGTTCATCATCTGATAAATCATCCCAGCGAATAATTTCGATATCGTGAGTTTTAAGTTCGGGAGCAATCTTCTTCTTAAATAAGTTTGCGTGGCGCTGCGTTAAATCTCTTACGCGAACTGAGATGGCAGCGATAAGTTCTGCTGCTGTATAGCCAGCGGAGTTCACAAGATGAGGGTTGGTTTCTAACTTGGCGAGCACCGAGGCGACTCGAACCATATAAAACTCATCTAGGTTTGATGAAAAGATAGTTAGAAAGCGAACTCGTTCAAGTAGCGGAATAGATTCATCTTCAGCCATTTCGAGCACGCGCTCATTAAAGGAGAGCCAACTTAGCTCTCGATCAATTAAATGCGCGGCTTCAGGCATGGGAATAGTCTCTCGCGATTAGGTGAATTGTTAGTAATCGCTAGATGGACAGCAGCTAAACGGGCCAGCTTGTGGGGGTTGGGTACTTAGCGGTGCGCCCATCACCCGAGGATTTTCCGCGCAGACGTCGCCAGATCCATGGCAGTGCAAAGGTGAAGAACCAGATCGCCGATATCGCGCGCTTTTTAAGCCAAGGAGTTGGTTGTGCAGGTGGCAATGGAATTCGCCATGCTGGATCGAATTGATAATCCAAACGTTCAAGCAAAGCTTGTGCGACGCGATGATGGCCTTCGGCATTTAAATGTAGACGATCAAAAGCTAAGAAACGGTTATCGCTAAAAAATGTTTCGCTATTGGCATCGATAATGATTGCGCCGACTTCTGCGCCGACTTTGCGAACAATTTTATTAAATTGGCCAAAGCGCGCGGCCCATACATCTGAGCCACGTCCAGTATTGCCAGTGCGTTCTAGAACTGTAAATAACATAACCGTTGCACCGGTTGCTGCAACGCGTCGGACTGCATCTTCATATAAACCAATTGCAACTTCAGGTTTATAACTTGGGCGCAGCGCATCGTTAGCGCCAGCATGAAAAGAGAATAAGGTTTCTGGACCGGTTACATATGAAATCGCTTGCGGAAGTTGGTCATCAATTACCTGCTGAAGTAACTTTCCGCGAACCGCCAAATTTACATAGGTGAAGTCATCGTTTTCATCAGCCAT
>JAXITH010000082.1:0-4686 GCA_034680185.1 Candidatus Planktophila sp. | reverse complement strand
GTTGATTGGGACCAATGTGTCTCGGAGTTCATCGTCAGGCGTGTGAAGTGAAACTGCCAATGTGCAGTTGATTCCCTCATCCATGAGCTTTTCAATTCCATTGACGAGGCCAACTGTTGAAACAACTACTGAACGAGCTGAGATTCCGAGTCCGTCTGGGTTTGGATCCGTAATGTTGTGAAGGGTACGAACGACTGCGTTGTAGTTAGCCAGCGGTTCGCCCATGCCCATAAAGACAATGTTTGAAAGACGAGTTGGTCCGCCAGGCATCTCGCCATTGGCACATGCGCGAGCTGCGGCAACGATCTGGTCTGTAATTTCTGCCGCCGTCAGGTTGCGCTTGAGGCCGCCCTGTCCCGTTGCACAGAAAGGACAATTCATTCCGCATCCTGCTTGCGATGAGATGCAAACGGTAACGCGATCGGTGTAGCGCATCAAAACGGATTCAACGAGAACGCCATCGTGTAACTTCCAAAGATCTTTTCGGGTCATTCCGTTATCTGTGGTTCTAGTTGTTACAAGTTCAATTAACTTTGGAGTAAAAATCTCGGCAACTTTTCCACGCAAATCCGCAGGTATGTCAGTCCAAGTCTGCGGATCATCAGAGAGATGAGTGAAGTAGTGCGTTGCTACCTGATTGGCGCGAAATGCCGGCAAGCCATTTTCGACTGCAAGCGCGCGTCGTTCTTCGGGTGAAAAGTCAGCTAAATGTTTCGGAGCTTTCTTACGTTGTACCGGTTCATCAAAGACCAGTTTTATCTCGGTCATAAGTAGCGCTTAACGAGTTCGAGTGCGAGCCACAAAGCTGGCGCAGATAAAAGAACTGAATCCAAGCGATCAAGCATTCCGCCATGGCCGGGCAGTAAATTACCCATATCTTTCAGCGACATATCGCGCTTTAAGGCGCTTTCGATTAAGTCGCCAGAAGTTGCCGTGAATACGATCATGAGACCGGCGATGATTCCGATCCACCAGTGCATCGTCATGATGTAATGGAAGGCAAGTGCTCCACCAATTGATGTGAAAATTATTGAACCGGCAAGGCCCTCCCAAGATTTCTTTGGGCTGATCTTTGGAACCATTGGGTGCTTACCGAATAAAACGCCCACTAGATAACCGAAGGTGTCATTGCAGCCGACTAGAACAACGAAAGTCATTACTCGTTGCAAGCCCGTGCTTGGGCGCGCCAACAAAATTAGGAAGCCGGCCATGAATGGCAGATAAATAAGCGCCATTGTTGTGGCAGTTGCATTTGCGACAAACTTTTCTGGTCCACGGCGAAGAAGTGAAATTAGAAGTACTGGGAATGCAATTGCCGTAGCTATCGCCAGACCTGCGACCGCGCCGACCCATGTTGCATAGCAAAGTCCAAGTGTTGCCAGTGTTAGGCCACGGAAAGAGATGTAGATATCGCGCTGTGCAAAAGCTTTAGAAAGTTCACGAACACCGAGGACAACTGCGATGGCTACAAGACCTGCAAAAATTGCTCGCTCGTAGGCAAGTGCAAACCAAACAAGCGCGATTAAAGATAGCGATACCGCGATCGAAGGAAGGAGTTTTCTTCCAGCGCGCTTATTTATCGCCTCGTTAATCGAATGAAGGTCTGACACTTGTTTATTTTGAGAACTTCTAGACTTCTAGAAGTTCTGCCTCCTTATGCTTTAGGAGGTCATCAATCTTGGCAACGTGCTCTGAAGTAACTTTTTCAAGCTCCTTCTCACCGCGCGCTAGATCGTCTTTTCCAATGTCGCCGTCCTTTTCAAGCTTTTCCATAAGTTCTTTTGCGGCGCGACGTATATTGCGGATCGAAACCTTTGAATCCTCGGCCTTACCTTTTGCAACTTTGATGTAATCCTTGCGACGTTCTTCTGAAAGCTGTGGCAAAGCAACGCGAATAACCACGCCATCATTGCCAGGGTTTACGCCTAGATCTGACTCGCGGATCGCCTTTTCAATGCTCGCCATTGCACCTTTATCAAATGGTGCAACGATCGCCATGCGCGCTTCTGGAACCTGAATCGAAGCCAATTGTGAAAGTGGAGTGTAGGTGCCGTAGTAGTCGACCATGATCTTGTTAAAGAGCGCTGGATGAGCACGACCGGTGCGGATTGTTGCAAAATCATCTTTGGCAACTTCTACAGCCTTATCCATTTTGCTCTGCGCATCGGCTAGAGCACTTGCTACATCTGCCATTTTCTAACTCCTCTAATTGGTCATACTCTAGGAAATCTATTGAATAATCTTTTTAAATTTAAGAAACCAATGTGCCAATCTTTTCACCGCGTACAGCGCGAGCGATATTGCCATTTGCCATTAGATCGAAGACGATGATCGGCAAGTTGTTCTCACGGCAGAGGCTAAATGCGGCTGCATCTGCAACGGCAAGTGACTTGGAGAGAACTTCGTTATATGAAATTTCATCAAACTTTGTGGCGGTTGAATCTTTCTTTGGATCTGCGCTATAGACACCATCAACGCCGCTCTTAGCTAGAAGAAGTGCTTCTGATCCGATTTCGAGAGCGCGCTGTGCGGCAACGGTGTCGGTTGTAAAGAATGGCATTCCAGCTCCTGCACCGAAAATTACTACGCGACCCTTTTCCAAGTGGCGAATTGCGCGACGTGGAATGTAAGGCTCAGCAACTTGACCCATCGTGATCGCAGTTTGCACGCGAGTATCAACGCCTTCTTTTTCTAGAAAATCTTGGAGCGCAAGACAGTTCATAACTGTTCCGAGCATTCCCATGTAGTCCGCGCGGGCGCGGTCCATTCCAACTTGCTGAAGTTCTGCACCGCGGAAGTAGTTACCGCCTCCGACAACAACAGCCATCTGTACGCCAGTTTTTACAACATCTTTAATCTGCTTTGCGACATCGCGCATAACATCGATGTCTACGCCGATTCCCTTTTCTCCCCCGAAAACTTCTCCGGAAAGTTTAAGGAGCACCCGCCGATACGTTCCTCTTGTACCGGGCATGGGTGCTCCTTTTCTAAAACGGCTAGCTAAGTTGTTCTTCTTAGTTTACTGACCTACGCGGAAACGGTGGAATGCCTTGACGGCGGTTCCTGCCTCATCGAGGATCTGCTTAACGGTCTTCTTCGCATCTTTAGCGAAAGCTTGCTCAATCAAGGAAACTTCCTTGACGAAGCCGGTTACGCGACCTTCGATGATCTTAGAAAGAGCTGCTTCTGGCTTGCCTTCTTCGCGCGCTGTTTCTTCAGCGATACGGCGCTCGTTCTCGATGAGATCTGCTGGGACTTCATCGCGGTGAACGAACTTAGGGGCAAATGCTGCGATGTGCTGTGCAACATCGCGACCAACTTCAGCTGCTTCCTTTGCAAGTGAAACCAAAACGCCAACCTGTGGTGGAAGATCTGGTGAAGTTTTGTGTAGGTAAAGTCCAACTGGACCATCTACTACAGCAACGTTGCGAACTTCGATCTTCTCGCCAAGTGTTGCATTGCCTTCATCGACAACTGATTGAACGGTCTTTCCGTTTGCCATTGTTGAAGCAAGGAATGCTTCAACAGTTGCAGCCTTTGAAGCAAGTAAGTGGTCAACGAGTTCATCGCCAAGTGCGATAAAACGCTCGCCCTTTGCAACGAAGTCTGTTTCGCAGTTGAGCTCGAGCATTACGCCGAGATCGCCTGAAACCTTTGCAACTACGAGACCGTTTGAAGTTAAGCGACCTTCGCGCTTAGTAACTCCTTTAAGACCCTTAACACGAATGATGTCTAGGGCTTTGTCGTAATCGCCATCTGCTTCATCAAGTGCCTTCTTGCAATCGAGCATTCCTGCTGCAGTTGCTTCGCGAAGACGTTTTACATCATCTGCTGAATAGTTAGCCAATTTACTTATGCCTCCGGAGTTGTTGGTGCTGCGTCAAGGATTTCTTTTGCAAGCGCTTCTGTAGCAGCAGCTTCAGTTGCAGCAGGTGTTGGTGCAGCTGCTGTACGAGCCTTCATGCCCTCAACAATTGCATCAGTGATAACGCGAGTAAGAAGTCCGATGGAACGGATTGCATCGTCGTTACCTGGAATCTTGTAATCAACTTCATCTGGATCACAGTTAGTGTCGAGAATTGCGATCACTGGAATACCTAGCTTCTTCGCTTCTTGAACAGCGAGGTGCTCTTTCTTGGTATCAACAACCCAGATTGCTGAAGGCAACTTAGTCATGTGACGAATACCGTCGAGGTTCTTAAATAGCTTTTCGCGCTCACGACGAAGAACAAGAAGTTCCTTCTTTGTAAGCAAAAGATCATTTGCGTTCTCAAGAGCTTCGAGCTCCTTGAGTCGCTGAATACGCTTGTAAACAGTCGGGAAGTTAGTGAGCATTCCACCTAACCAGCGCTCAGTGACGGTTGGCATTCCAACGCGTGCAGCCTGCTGCATGATCGGTTCGTGTGCTTGCTTCTTTGTTCCAACGAATAGAACGTGTCCGCCCTTTGCGACGGTGTCCTTTACGAATTCATATGCTTGATCGATAAGCGCAAGTGATTGCTGGATATCGATGATGTAGATGCCGTTGCGCTCTGTGAAAATAAAGCGCTTCATCTTTGGGTTCCAGCGACGTGTCTGATGTCCGAAGTGGACTCCACTGTCGAGGAGTTCTCGCATTGTTACAACTGCCATGGCAGCGTTCTCCTTTTTAGGTTTTTGCGCACAGCGCAATAAACCTGCTCGGTT
>JAXITH010000081.1:0-4695 GCA_034680185.1 Candidatus Planktophila sp. | reverse complement strand
GCTGCACGCCAAGCGGCATCGGCGTCGGCGTAGTTGTTAAAGGACATTTCTTTTCCGTGGCTCTGCACCGCGTTAACAATTCCAGAAGGCCCGCCGCGATAAATTGCCGCCTTTTGATGTGGGTTCTCGCCATAACGCAGCGAACTCTGACGATTCCAGATCAAGCCAAACCAATCGGGAATATCAGTGCTGATCTGCGTGCCAAGCCAACTGGCAATTGTTAGATCGTATTCAGCTGTCGTGCGGAAAACTTCTAGCGCAAATCTGCGACGTTCATCCAACGTGGTTCCGCCATTATTAATTGCGGCAATTAAATCGTCATACTGAGAAACTTTTGAGATAACGGCTACCGAGCCATGGTTCTTCGCCGCACCGCGCAACATCGCTGGGCCACCGATATCTATTTGTTCAACACATTCGGCATAATCCGCACCCGACATGATGGTCTTCAGGAACGGATAAAGATTAATTACAACTAAATCAAAAGGTTCAATATCTAATTCTGCGATCTCTTGTAAATGGCCAGGGTTACTTTGATCAGCCAAAATTCCAGAATGAATCTTCGGATGCAGAGTCTTTACTCGCCCGCCCATGATCTCGGGAAAGCCGGTGTAAGAACTGACTTGGGTCACCACATAGCCAGCATCGGTTAACGTCTTTGCCGTTGATCCTGTTGCAATGATTTCTACCTTGGCGGCAACTAAAGCCTGACCGAGATCTAGAAGGCGATCTTTATCGTAAACACTTACAAGTGCGCGACGAATCCCTTTGCGGTTAGTCATCGTTTACTTCGAATTCTTATCTGAGGCAGAAGAACTACCAACGCGATCCCAACCGCTATTTCGATGGCGATAGAAAGTGTGAATTTCCAGATTGATAAACCAACTGCGCTCATGGCCGGAGTCATCAAAGCTCCGCTGGCTAGGTAGCTAAAAAGGGCGCTAGCTATAAGAACAAGTACAAAACTCTGAGCCAATGTTGCCGTGCTTGAACTTTGCGCCCAGATCGCAAGAGCTGCGCCAACGGCAACTACTAACGCAACCGCTATCAACGCCCAACGAGACGAAGTAGTTGGAAGCACTGAAAGTAAAGGAAGTGCCGGTAGCTCACCAAGGCGATGAGTAAACGGCGAGACCAAAGTTCCGGCGCCGATTGCAAAACCGGTACCGGTGAAATAACCCAGAATTGATAGCGCTGCGTTTGGCAGATAGAAAGCGTTTAGCGAAAAGAGTAAAAATGAGCCAAGAATTCCGGGTTGCAAAACAGTTGTGATGTTTTTAAATGTTGAAATGTTTGCAAAGATCAGAATCGCAAGAACGATAAATGAGAAGCCAATTAAAATGGCAAGTACGCGACTGGCCAGAGATAACGCCTGTGACATGCGTAGCCGCGTTCCTGCCGTTAGCGATGCAAGATAAGCGATGGCAAAGGTAAAGACCGGAGTTAAATACCATTGCGGTGAAACTGTTGCCGAGCCGCTTAATAGAGCAAGAACGGTTGCCACCAGTGCATATTGGCTAGCAAAGATTGCGCGAACGCTATTTATATTGTGGAAATCGCCATGCAATTTACTGAGGCTCTTCGCGAAACCCAGGCGAAGTGCGAAGAACGGAATGAGCATTGCTCCGATTGGGAGAAAGGAGAGATAACCAATAGTCGTACCGTTTAAGAAAAAGGGAATGTGGTGCGCGCCAAGCCAGAGCCAGAGCGCAGCGCGAATTGGATCTGAAGTATTTCCAGTGGCGCTGCCCGCGGTCGCCCAAGCGATCAGGGAGATAAAGGCAAGCGGAAGAAGGATTACAAAGACGCTACGCAAAACCTGTGCAAACGAGACCGCTAGGACACGTTGCAACATTTAATCTTTAGCGACCGAGTATGGCGCGCATTAAGCGCGCAGTTTCACTTGGAGTTTGACCGACCTTTACGCCAGCTGCTTCGAGCGCATCTTTCTTTGCTTGCGCAGTTCCAGATGAACCTGAAACGATCGCGCCGGCATGGCCCATTGTCTTTCCTTCAGGTGCAGTAAATCCGGCAACGTAACCAACTACTGGCTTGGTGACGTATTCAGCGATAAATGCAGCTGCGCGCTCTTCAGCATCGCCACCGATTTCACCGATCATTACGATCGCAGTTGTATCTGGATCGTCTTGGAATGCTTTTAGACAATCAATATGAGTTGTACCGATTACTGGATCTCCACCGATACCGACTGCTGTTGAGAATCCGATATCGCGGAGTTCGTACATCATTTGATAGGTAAGAGTTCCGGACTTTGAAACCAATCCGATTGGTCCGCGCTTGGTGATATCGGCAGGAATGATTCCGACATTTGATTGTTCTGGGCTGATAAGACCTGGGCAGTTTGGCCCGATGATCTGAGTTGTGCCCTTTTGAAGTGAGTATGCGTAGAAGAATGCTGAGTCGTGAACTGGAATACCTTCAGTGATCACAACAACTAGCGGCATCTGGGCATCGATTGCATCGATGACCGCAGCTTTAGCAAACTTTGGTGGAACGAAGACGACTGAAACATTTGCACCCGTTGCAGCCATCGCTTCAGCGACAGTGTTAAAGACTGGAAGTTGGTGGCCATCGATATCGACAGACTGTCCGCCCTTGCCTGGTGTAACTCCACCGACAACTTTGGTGCCAGATGCCAACATGCGACGAGTGTGCTTGGTTCCTTCTGAACCAGTCATTCCCTGAACGATTACTTTGCTTGCAGAATTAATAAAAATAGACATTACTTTGCCGCCAATTCTGCAGCGCGTGATGCTGCTCCATCCATAGTTTCGGCCTGCTCAATCAACGGGTGATTTGCTGCCTTCAAAATTGCGCGTCCTTCAATAACGTTGTTGCCATCTAGGCGAACAACGATTGGCTTAGTGGCCTTAGCGCCAAGTAGTTCAAGTGCTTGAACAATGCCGTTTGCAACAGCGTCACATGCAGTGATTCCGCCGAATACATTTACGAAAACGCTCTTCACATCTGGATCGCCCAAGATGATAGAAAGCCCATCGGCCATAACCTGCGCAGATGCACCGCCTCCGATGTCGAGGAAGTTAGCTGGGCGCATTCCACCGAACTTTTCACCGGCATATGCAACAACATCGAGCGTAGACATAACCAGACCAGCACCGTTTCCGATGATTCCGACCTGACCGTTATCTAGCTTTACGTAATTCAAACCTTTTTCTTTTGCTGCAGCTTCTAGCGCGTTTGCGGAATCGTGATCCACAAGTGCTTCGTGCGTTGGCTGACGAAATTCTGCGTTGTCATCAAGTGTGACTTTTCCGTCGAGGGCAACGATGCGACCATCTTCGGTTTTAACGAGTGGGTTAACTTCAACCAAAGTTGCATCTTCTGCTTGGAATGTCGCCCAGAGCTTTACAAGAACATCAGCAACTTGATCTGCGATATCGGCTGGGAACTTTGCTTGCGCAACGATTTCCTTTGCCTTAGCAAGTGAAATGCCATCAACTGCAGTTACTGGAACCTTGGCAAGTTTTTCAGGAGCGGTGTGTGCAACTTCTTCAATATCCATTCCGCCGGCAACAGATGCCATAACCAAGAATGTGCGGTTTGAGCGGTCAAGCAAAATTGAGATGTAGTACTCGTCAACGATTGGCGCAGCTTGCGCGATCATCACTTTATGAACGGTGTGGCCCTTGATATCCATTCCGAGAATGGCGCCGGCTTTTTCCTTGGCATCGTTTGCATCAACGGCAAGTTTTACGCCGCCAGCTTTTCCACGTCCACCAACTTTTACCTGGGCTTTAACAACAACTTTTCCGCCCATTGCAGATGCTGCAGCGAAGGCTTCATCAGCGGTAGTTGCGACAGCGCCAGCAAGAACTGGTACGCCATGCTTTTCAAAAAGGTCACGTGCTTGATATTCAAAGAGATCCACAGATAACAACCATTCGAAGAATTACTAGCTCGTCTTTGCGCTAGCGGATATGGGTAATCCTAATCCTTGGGAAAGGCTACAAAACCACAACTGGGGCGTAGCGGAGCAAGAGGCGCTTCTCGCCATATTGGCCAAAGTTAATCGTGGCCTCTGATTTATCGCCCTCGCCTGCCAAGGCCACAACGGTTCCGAGACCGAATGTGTCATGTGACACACGCTGTCCAACTTCCAGAACCATCGCCGAAGATTTCTTGCCGGTTGCACGCGGTGGTGGAGTTGTTGGCGTGCGACGGCGCAGTCCAGAACTACCGGATGAAGATGAAGAACGCGCTTCGTTCTTCCATTCGATTAACGTTGTTGGAATCTCATCTAAGAATCGTGAACCCGGGTTGTACTTAGGCGTTCCGAAAGTTAAGCGATATTCGGCGCGCGAAATGTAAAGGCGTTTTTCAGCGCGCGTTAAACCAACGTAAGCCAAGCGACGTTCTTCTTCGATCTCTTTTGGATCATCCAAGGTGCGGGCGTGCGGAAAGATTCCATCTTCCATGCCGGTAAGGAATACCGTCGGAAACTCCAGGCCTTTAGCAGTGTGCAGAGTCATCAAGGTGACAACTCCCCCGTGGTCTTCTCCATCTGGCAATCCAGTCAATCCCGAATCGCTTTGCTTATCGGGAATGTCATCCGCGTCTGCAACTAGTGAAACTTTCTCGAGGAAACCAGAGAGCGAAATTTCTTCGTCTTCGCCGAGTTCTTCAAAGGGACGTTCTTCATATTCCATTGATGCT
>JAXITH010000080.1:0-4702 GCA_034680185.1 Candidatus Planktophila sp. | reverse complement strand
CGCCTTTCATATCTGCAACCAGCAGAGATGCGCCCATCACTTCTGCAGGCGATGATTGAAAACGAGAAGATTGCTCCTTATTTTGATCTCTCTTTCCAGCACACAAGCCCTACGGTGCTGCGCCGAATGCGCCGCTTCGGCGACTCCGAAAAATTCCTACATCTGATCACCCAAATCAGAGCGTTATCTCCAGATGCCGGAATCCGCTCAAACTTTATCGTAGGTTTCCCCGGTGAGACTCAAGAAGATTACGACGATCTTGCAAACTTCATTACCGCCGCGAAGTTAGATGCGATCGGCATCTTCGGATACTCCGATGAAGACAACACTGAAGCGCTTGACCTATCGGACAAAGTTGAAGAAGAGGTAATCCGCCAACGTGTAGAAACCCTTTCCTCACTCGCCGATGAAATGGTCTCTATTCGCGCTGCCGGCAGAATCGGTGAAACGGTTCGAGTCCTGATTGAAGATGAAGAGCTGCAAGAAGGGCGCGCGGCACACCAAGGCCCAGAAGTAGATGGCACGACTTCATTTATTGGCACCAACTTCAAGGTTGGGCAATACATTGATGCTGTGGTGATCGATTCAATGGGCGCAGATTTGGTGGCGCAAGCGCTGTGAAACTTCCCGCCTTTATTACCCCCAACTCTTTAACGATTGCTCGTCTTGTTTTAATTCCAGTTGGTGCTGTGGCTCTCTTCATGAACGGGGGAGATGATTACAACTGGCAGATCATCTCCTGGTGGATCTTCTTCATTCTGGGCCTGACAGATATCGTTGATGGAAAGTTAGCGCGCAGTCGCCAACAAATAACCGAACTTGGTAAATTCTTAGATCCGGTTGCCGACAAGGCGATGGTCGGTACCGCGATGATCTGTCTTTCAATTTTAGATCGAATGCCGTGGTGGATCACGATAGTTATCTTGGCACGCGAAATTGGAATTACCATTTTCAGATTGGCAATCGTTAAGCGCGGCGTTATTCCGGCAAATAGAGGCGGAAAGATTAAGGCAGCTTTCCAGGGATTCGGAACCGGCTTCTATGTAATGCCGCTCGATCCTTCGCTCTACTGGTTCCGTGATGGCTTTATGTATATTGCAATTGCGCTCACTATCGTTACTGGTGCGTACTATGTACGATCTGCATTTAAACCTGCAGTAACCAAAGTTTAAATCGGAGTCGCGATGGCGCTAGCAAATGAGATTCTTGGGTTAATCACCGATATTCATGACTCGCTGCGCGCACGTGGTGAAACTCTTTCAACGGCCGAATCACTAACTGCTGGTGGACTAAGCCACGCGTTAACAATTGTTCCCGGCGCATCCGATGTCTTCCTTGGTTCAATAACCGCGTACCGTCCCGAGATAAAAGTTTCACACTTGGGCGTTGATGAATCAGTTATTGCAGAGCGAACAGTTGTCAGCGAAGAAGTGGCAATTGAAATGGCGCGCGGTGCCAATAAGTCTTTCGGCTCCACTTGGGCGATTGCAACCACTGGTGTTGCCGGTCCTGGCCCAGCCGATGGTTCTGATGCCGGTCGAGTCTTTGTGGCTTTTGTTGGCCCCGTTGTTCAAGTCATCGAACTTTCGCTATCTGGCGAACGTGAAGTTGTGCGAAACGCCACCGTAGCAAGCGCGATCGCCTCATTTGCCCGTATCCTTAGACAACGAGATAAGCAGGAGAAGGGATGACCACCATGGCGCTATTACGCACTGCAGTTGGCCAGACCCTTCGCGCTGCCCGCACCGAGCAATCCCGCACTTTGCGCGATGTCGCTCGCGAAGCCCGTGTTTCGCTCGGTTATCTCTCTGAGGTAGAACGCGGTCAGAAGGAAGCATCTTCCGAGCTATTAAATGCAATCTGCGAAGCCCTCGATTTAACTCTTTCATCTGTGATTGCCAACGTCTCACTTGAGCTTAAATCTCAAGAGAGTGCGAAGTTGTCCGTTGTCGACGCAGCCTAAGTACGCCACCCAGGGCGCAACTCACCGCCGTACCGAAAGCGCCATTTTGGAAGGCGCAAAAAAACTTATCTCGCAATTTGGTTTATCAAATATCTCCATGATCGAAATCGCAGATGCTTCACAAGTATCTCGCGCAACTTTGTATAACCACTATCGTGACAAGACAGCCGTTATCTCAGCGTTGATTACCGCGGAAGTTGAATTCATGATCGATCTGGCAAATAAAGCTGGCACGCCTGCAGACGCACTTGAAAAACTCTCACTTTATATCTCAACCGATGGCGCACTTGCCTCGATGCGCGATCACGATAAAGCAGCGCTTACTGAAATGCTGGCACATGCCGAGCATCCTCTCTATCTCGAACTTGCTAAGTGTCTGTTTACTGCCACAAAGTCGGCTGCCGGCACTGGCGTTGCGATGCGTTGGTTAATGGGGCAGGCGCTGCAGCCACTTACGCCGGCGCAATCACGCGAACAAGCAGAGCTTCTAGTCGATCGCACACTTTTCTAAATTTCTCATGCGGATTTCAGACCTTCGCGAACGTTTAACGCTTTCGTTCGGTGTGCAATGGGCGCCATCATTTTCTCAAGATATTGCTATTAGCGAGCTCGGTAGCCGTACTGTCGATGAAGCGCTTAAAGATGGTTTTGAAGCCGCCGAAATCTGGCGCGCAGTTTGTAAGCAGTGCCCCACCGAAACTGAAAAGTACAGGTAACCCTTTAAACAGCTATAACTTCCAAGACCCAAGGATTAACTCCGTCGCTGGGTGTCAGCGCACATGGGTAAGTCTCTGAAACGATCGCATATAAATCTTCGGGGGTCTTTGCCAAAGATCGTGATTGCAACAGTAAGCGCGTGATTTCCCCTCGGGTCTTCTTCGACATATGAGTCACAACTTTACGTACGCCATCGACCACAGTTGATATCTGCACCTCAACTGTCTTATCTACGGGGGAGTGCCAAACGGTTTTATATGTAGATGAGCGACAGTCGACTATTAACGGGGTCTTGATTAGGTCCAAGACTTTAGAAACCGGTTCGCGCATCGCGTTGTTATCGATCTTGGCTTTGTAGCTTTCAATTAACTGATCTGGGCGTACGGCGCCGTACTTGGCTGAGATGATCACGACTGCGCTCGCAGCCCGCTTGCGCGCTGCCGGGCTCAACGAGGCCCAGCCGAGGGCCTGGTAAAGGACGCCTGAGTACACGTTGATCGCAGGAGTCGGCTTAGCGGTCTCGTTCTTCTTCTCAGAAGGCGGCAGCAGGATCAACACGTGGGCATCTTGCCATGCGACACGCCTAAAGACCTTGTCAGCCCCTCCTGCTACCTTTCGAACAGATGTTCGGATAAAGTTATCCCTGCACAACCAGAGCGGTTCCGCTTTCCGCCCACAGGCTCTCTATAAGCCTAAAGGCCGTCGGCGGCCTTTCCGTACCTTCTGGGCCGACTACCAACGAATATGCATCACGCATAGACGTTCTTATCTAAAGGAGCAAAACGTGGCTGCTGATAAAGCAAGTAAAGCCGAAGAGAAAAACACCTCCGATCGCCAAAAGGCGCTCGACACCGCACTAGCCCAGATCGAACGTCAATTTGGTAAGGGCTCAGTAATGAAAATGTCTGATCGTCAAAATGCGATCATCGAAGTTATCCCAACAGGTTCTATCGCACTCGATATCGCACTCGGTATCGGCGGACTACCACGCGGACGTATCGTAGAAATCTACGGACCAGAATCTTCAGGTAAGACAACTCTTACCTTGCACGCAATTGCAAATGCACAAAAGGCCGGCGGTATCTGCGCATTTATCGATGCAGAGCACGCATTCGATGCAGAGTATGCAAAGAAGCTCGGCGTTGATATTGATGCGCTTCTCGTTTCACAACCAGACACTGGCGAACAAGCGCTAGAAATCATGGATATGTTGATCCGTTCTGGCGCACTTGATCTCGTTGTCGTCGACTCAGTTGCTGCCCTTGTGCCACGCGCTGAAATCGAAGGCGAAATGGGCGATTCACATATGGGCTTGCAAGCACGCCTTATGTCACAAGCGCTTCGTAAAGTAACTGGCGCACTTCACCAATCAAAGACAACAGCGATCTTCATCAACCAGCTTCGCGAAAAGATCGGCGTCTTCTTCGGTTCACCAGAAACAACAACCGGTGGAAAGGCGCTTAAGTTCTACGCATCTGTTCGCCTGGACATCCGTCGCATCGAAACTCTTAAGGATGGCACCGAATCCGTCGGTAACCGTACCCGCGTAAAGGTCGTCAAGAACAAGATGGCTCCACCATTTAAGCAAGCCGAATTCGACATCATCTACGGCACAGGTATTTCACGCGAAGGTTCACTCATCGACCTCGGCGTGGAAATCGGAGTAGTTAAGAAGGCTGGAGCTTGGTACACATACGAAGCCGATCAATTGGGGCAGGGCAAGGAAAATTCACGCGCCTTCCTTCTCGATAACCCAGATCTTGCTAACGAGATCGAAACCAAGATCCGCGCACACTTTGTGCCGATCGAAGTTGATGCCGAGCTCGTAGCGGCGATCGATGAAGCTGCAGCAGAGGTTGATTTCTAATTAGCCTGGATTTTGTAAAGGTTGCAAGAGGCGAAGGCTCCGACCCTTACGAAGTAGCACACACCATTGCGTTAAATGCACTGGTTACACGTGCGAAAAGTAAGGGCGAGCTTCTCGCTCACCTTAAGACTCGGGGCGTAGAAGACGATGTTGCG
>JAXITH010000079.1:0-4718 GCA_034680185.1 Candidatus Planktophila sp. | reverse complement strand
GCGATGATCCTGGTTCAGTTTCTTATGTCGCCGGAAAACACCGCGACTGCCAAGAAGTAGGCATTAACTCAATCCGGTTTGATCTAAAGGCAGATGCATCAGAGGCTGATGTACTAGCGGCGATAAAGGATCTAAATAACGCTAAAGAGTGCACGGGTTACATAGTTCAATTGCCGCTACCAAAGGGGATTAATACCCAAAAAGTTTTAGAGGCGATCGATCCTTCAAAAGACGCTGATGGTCTACATCCCATGAACCTTGGTCGCTTAGTTGCAGGTTATGAAGCGCCGATACCTTGCACACCTCACGGAATCGTCGAGTTAATCAACCATTACAAAATTCCACTAACTGGCGCTGAAGTAGTTGTTATCGGTCGCGGCTTAACCGTTGGTCGCCCCCTTGGTTTGTTACTTTCTCGCAAGCAAGAGAACGCAACCGTAACTCTGACTCACACTGGCACTAAAGATTTAATTTCACACACTAAGCGCGCCGACATTGTTATCGCTGCAATTGGCAGCGCACATTTCCTGAAAGCCGATCACATAAAGCCTGGCGCTACTGTGTTAGATGTAGGTATTTCAAGAACTGATACGGGTTTACTTGGTGATGTCGATCCGAGCGTTATGGAAGTCGCAGAATTTGTTGCACCAATGCCAGGCGGCGTCGGACCAATGACTCGCGCCATGTTGCTACAGAATATTGTTGAAGCATGCGAGAGATAAATTCCATCGGCATGCGTTTGGCATACCTAGTTATTGGACTCGGCTTCATCGCCGGAGTGGCTTCCTTCGTTCGCCTCGGCTCGATCGCAATCGCCGCGGGCATGGGTGTGATCGCTATCGCACGCTGGAAAACAGGAAAAGTTGAACGGTATTTAGCCCTCGGAATAGCGCTAGCCCTCATGGCTGTGGCGATTTCACTTCCGCGCGGGTTGTAGAGTTTCTCTCGACGTCAAGAGAACTTCAGGAGAAAAAATCTGCAATGTCTGCAAAATCTAATTCAGGAAAAGTAACCGTTGTCGGCGCTGGTTTCTACGGATCAACAACCGCCCTTCGCTTAGCCGAATACAACATCTTCGAAACTGTCGTTCTCACAGATATCCTCGAAGGAAAGCCAGAAGGTTTGGCTCTAGATATGAACCAATCTCGTTCTATCGAAGGATTCGAAACAAAGATCATCGGTGCAACTACAACTGCCGATGGCGCAGGATATGAAGCAACTGCAAACTCTGATGTCGTTGTCATCACCGCCGGCTTGCCACGCAAACCAGGTATGAGCCGCATGGATCTGATCGGTGTCAACGCCGGAATCGTTCGCGGCGTCGCTGAAAATATTGCAAAGCATTCTCCAAACGCGGTAATCATCGTGGTTTCAAACCCACTGGATGAAATGACTGCGCTAACTCAGATCGCTACCAACTTTCCAAAGAACCGCGTAATGGGTCAAGCCGGAATGCTCGACACTGCGCGCTTTACAAACTTCGTTGCTGAAAAACTGGGCGTAGCAGTTGGATCTGTTAAGACCCTGACTCTTGGTTCACACGGTGACACCATGGTTCCGGTCCCAAGTCGTTGCACAGTAGATGGCAAGCCACTTTCTGAACTTCTTTCACAAGCAGAAATCGACGAACTAGTTGATCGCACCCGCAACGGTGGCGCAGAAGTTGTTGCGCTACTTAAAACTGGGTCTGCTTACTACGCGCCATCAGCAGCCGCTGCTCGCATGGCTAAAGCAGTCATCGAAGATTCTGGTGCGGTTATGCCGGTTTGTGCTTGGGTCGACGGCGAATACGGAATTTCTGGCGTCTATCTCGGTGTAGAAGCTGAGATCGGTCGCGCTGGCGTAAAGAAAGTTGTAGAAACCAAACTCACTGATTCAGAACTTGCTGGGCTTAAGGAAGCAGCGGAAGCTGTCCGCGCCAAGCAAGCTGATGTACAGACACTCTAGTAAGGAAAAGATATGAGCAAAATCAAAGTAACTGGAAAAGTCGTTGAACTAGATGGCGATGAGATGACTCGCATTATGTGGCAGTTCATCAAAGATTCCTTAATCCTTCCTTACCTAGATGTAGATCTTGAGTATTACGACCTTGGTATGGAACACCGCGATGCCACTGACGATCAAGTCACGATCGATGCAGCTCGCGCTATTCAAAAGCACGGCGTCGGTATCAAGTGCGCAACGATTACTCCTGACGAAGCTCGCGTAGAAGAGTTCGGTCTAAAGAAGATGTGGAAATCTCCTAACGGAACTATCCGCAACATCTTGGGCGGCGTAATCTTCCGCGAACCAATCATCATCTCTAACGTGCCACGTTTGGTGCCTCACTGGACTAAGCCAATCGTTATCGGCCGTCATGCATTTGGTGACCAATACCGCGCAACAGATTTCAAGGTTCCAGGCCCAGGAAAGCTAACTATCTCCTTCGTTCCTGAAGATGGATCCGCGCCAATTAACACCGAAGTCTTCAACTTCGAATCTTCAGGTGTGGCGATGGCGATGTACAACGTCGATGATTCAATTCGTGACTTTGCGCGCGCTTCCCTAAACTACGGACTTCTTCGCAAGTTCCCGGTTTATCTTTCAACTAAGAACACAATTCTTAAGGCATATGACGGTCGCTTCAAAGATATCTTCGAAGAGATCTACCAAGCTGAATTCAAGGCGCAGTTCGATGCTGCCGGTATTTGGTACGAGCACCGCCTAATCGATGACATGGTCGCAATGTCACTTCGCATGGAAGGTGGATATGTCTGGGCATGTAAGAACTACGACGGCGATGTGCAATCAGATACCGTCGCACAGGGTTACGGCTCACTTGGTTTGATGACTTCAGTTCTCATGACTCCAGATGGAAAGATCTGCGAATCAGAGGCAGCGCACGGAACTGTTACTCGCCACTACCGCGATCACCAAGCGGGTAAGGCGACATCAACAAACCCAATCGCATCAATCTTTGCTTGGACACAGGGTCTTGCCCACCGCGCCAAACTCGATAACAACGCGGAACTCGCGAAGTTCTGTGCAACTCTCGAGCGCGTATGTATCGAAACCGTCGAGCAAGGAAAGATGACAAAGGATCTATCTCTTCTCATCTCTAAGGATGCGCCATATCAAACAACTCAAGAGTTCCTCAATTCAATTGATGAGAACTTGAAAGTTGCAATGGCTTAAGGTGGCCTAACCATGCCTGACAACCAACCGGGTGCTTTAGCGCTAGTTGGTTCTGGAGAATATTTACCCGAAGCGCAGTTGCTCGAAGCAGAGCTACTGCGCTTCGGTATTTCTCGTGGCAAAGCAAATACCTATATTCAAATTCCAACGGCCGCCGGTAAAGAAGGCGAAGATCGTTTAGATTTTTGGCGCCAACGCGGTGCCGAACAAGGTGCACGTATTGGTTGCGATGTGAAATATCTGCCAGTGCTTAAACGCGAAGATGCTTTTAATGAACAATGGATTGAAGAGATTAAGAGCGCTGGGTTGATTTACTTTTCTGGGGGAGACCCAGTTCATTTGGCAGAAGTATTTGCCGATACTCCAATGTGGCAAGTGATTGTGCAGAGCTGGCGCGAAGGCGCATCGCTTGCTGGGTGTTCTGCCGGCGCAATGGCCTTTGGCGGAAAAATTATTGGCATCCGCAGATCGCATATCACTGCAGGCTTAAATCTCTTGCCGGAAATAGAAGTCATTCCTCACTATGACAAATTCTTAGGTTGGTTACCAGATCGCGTCACCGCAGCGATTGTTCGAAAAGATGCCGACACCGCCCTGTTGGGTATCGATGAAAATACTGCGTTGGTACTTACCGATAAGTGGCGCAAGTACGGCACCGGCAATGTTCACATCTTGCGTGGAGAGTTTGAAATGAGCGATGAACTATTTCCCTATAACTAGGGCTCATGTACTATTCCAGAATGAAATCACTTAGCGAAAAAGGTTTAGAAGTTTGGTTTCTCACAGGAAGCCAGCCACTTTACGGCGAAGATATTTTGGCCCAAGTCGCCGAACAATCTAAGCAAGTAGTCGCAACGCTTAATGCAGCAAGTGATCTTCCGATTAAAGCTACCTGGAAGCCAGTTCTTACAACGCCTGAAGCAATTAAGGCGCTCTGTTTAGAAGCATCTGCCAATCCAAACTGCATCGGTGTTATTACCTGGATGCATACATTTTCACCGGCAAAGATGTGGATCGGTGGCCTAAATGCGCTGCAAGTTCCGATCTTGCATTTAAATACCCAAGCAAATTCTGAACTTCCATGGGAAACCATCGATATGGATTTCATGAATCTAAACCAGGCAGCGCACGGAGACCGCGAACATGGACATGTTCAAGCTCGTCTTCATATGGCGCGCAAAGTTGTCGCTGGCCACGTTTCAGATAAGACCGTCACTACTCGCATCGCACATTGGATGCGCGCCGCAATTGGTTGGCACACCGCGCAGAACTTAAAGCTGGCTCGCTTTGGCGACAATATGCGTTATGTCGCAGTTACCGATGGCGATAAGACAAGTGCGCAGATTGCACTCGGCATGTCTATCGAGGCTTACGGCGTAAATGCTCTGGTTGATGCAGTTGCTGCCGTGGAAGAAAGCGCCATCGATACGTTAGTTGCCGAATATGAAAAGATCTTTGAAGTCGCACCTGAACTTAAAAAAGGTGGAGCGCGCCACGACTCACTTCGTTATCAAGCATCTCTTGAGATCGCACTAGAGCGATTC
>JAXITH010000078.1:0-4737 GCA_034680185.1 Candidatus Planktophila sp. | reverse complement strand
GGCTCTAACCACGTACTTCCAACGGGTGGTTGTGCTTGCCACAGCAGCGGCTTATCTGTGCAGACATTTTTAAGAGGCTTGCACTACATCGAATATTCACAAGCAGCATTTGCCGATATCGCGCAAACCGTTATTACTCTTGCAAATTCCGAAGATCTGCCTGCCCACGGAGAAGCGATGACTGCGCGCTTGGAAGATCTATGAGCGCAAAGCAATGGCCACAATGGTTGCCGCTGCGAGAAGATCTTTCCGCGCTTTCACCATACGGTGCGCCGCAAGTTCCAGCAGAAGCAACGCTGAACACCAACGAGAACCCTTTTGCGCCATCGCCTGAACTAGCGCAAGCAATTGCTGATCGCGTTCACCGCGTTGCCACCACGCTAAATCGCTATCCCGATCGCGATGCCACAGTTCTGCGCACATCACTTTCAAAATTTATAAATTCTCTTTCAGGTACCTCATTCACTGCCGATCAAATCTGGGCAGCCAACGGCAGTAACGAAATCATTCAATCGCTCTTCATGGCATTTGGTTCACGTGGCGCTTTGGGATTTACACCTTCTTATTCCATGCACCCGCTGATCGCCAAGGTAATTGGCGTTAATTGGCAAGATGGTGGCCGTCGCCCGGATTTCACACTAGATACCGCAAAGGCGTTAACTGAAATTGCAGATCGCAAACCGGCGCTCACCTTTATTACGACTCCCAACAATCCAACTGGGACTCTTCTAAAGATTAACGAGATTGAAGAGCTGGCCAAAGCCACTGGTGCGGTCGATGGCCTTCTCGTTGTTGACGAGGCTTATGCAGAATTTTCTAGCGAGACATCAGCTGTAACGTTAATTGGAAAGTATCCAAATGTGGTTGTTATTCGCACGATGAGTAAAGCCTTTGCTTTCGCAGGTGCTCGCGTCGGATATTTGATAGCTGATCGCGACGTCGTTGAAGCGATGTTCTTGGTTCGCTTGCCGTATCACTTGAGTGCAATTACCCAGGCGGCTGCTGAAGTAGCGCTCGAATTTCAGGGAGAGTTATTGGGTACCGTTGCTACCTTGATCGACTCTCGCGCAAAGGTAGTCGCAGCGCTGGAAGCGCTGGGCCTTACGGTTGCTCCAAGTAGCGCGAACTTCATCGTATTTTCCGGATTTAACTTGGAACCATCCCAGCTTTGGCGCCAACTGCTTGATCGCGGCGTCTTGATTAGAGATGTGGGATTATTAGGGCACTTGCGTATGACCATTGGCAATGAGGCCGAGAATCAGAAATTTATCAACGCCCTTAAAGATATTTTAAATAGCTAGCCGCTTTAATAATCAAGTTAATGGAGATGAGCAGATGAGAACAGCCCGCGTCGAACGTAAAACCAAAGAGTCGCACGTACTAGTTGAGTTAAACCTCGATGGCGTCGGCGAGATCTCTGTAGATACCGGCGTCCCTTTCTTTGATCACATGCTCTCGCAACTCGGCAAGCAGTCTGGTTTCAATCTCACTGTAAAGACAACTGGCGATATTGATGTGGATTCACACCACACCGTTGAAGATACTTCACTGGCATTTGGACAAGCGCTGCGCGAAGCCCTCGGCGACAAAGTGGGCATTCGTCGCTTTGGCGATGCCATGGTTCCGCTAGATGAGGTTTTGGTTCAGGCGGCGGTCGATCTTTCCGGTCGTCCTTACCTAGTACATCGCCAACCAGAAATCGTTGAGTTAATCGGAACCTTCGACACAACTCTTGGAAAACATATTTGGGAATCAATCGTTGCCGAAGCGCGCATTGCTCTACACGTGCGCGTACTTGAAGGACGCAATGCCCACCACGTATTCGAAGCGCAATTTAAGGCAGTTGCTCGCGCACTTCGCGATGCAGTTTCACTCGATGGCGGAATCGCAGGAGTTCCTTCAACAAAAGGTTCGCTTTAATAGTGATTGCAATTCTCGATTACGGATCTGGAAATCTCAGATCTGCGCAACGCGCATTTGAGCGAAGCGGTAAAGAAGTTGTCGTCACCTCAGATCGTGATATCGCTTTAAATGCCGAAGGGCTGGTCGTACCTGGGGTCGGCGCTTTTGCTGCCTGCATGCGCGGTTTAGTTGCCGTTGGGGGAGATGCGATTGTTCGCGAACGCGTAGCCAAGCAACGTCCAACGCTTGGAATTTGTGTAGGAATGCAGATTCTCTTTAGAGATGGTGACGAACATACGGACGGGCCATTGCATCAAGGCGTCGGTATTTGGCAAGAGAGCATTACAAAGTTAAATGCTCTGATCCTTCCCCACATGGGTTGGAACACTGTTGAAGTCTCACCGAATTCAACGCTCTTCAAAGGAATCGCCGATCAATCTTTCTACTTCGTACATTCGTATGCGGCAAAGCAGGCAGTGGGCCTTTCGCAAGCCTGGAGCAACCACGGTGAAAGATTTTTAGCAGCCGTTGAAGATGGTGTGATTGCAGCGACGCAATTCCACCCCGAAAAATCTGGTGATGCAGGACTTGCCTTAATTAAGAACTGGGTGGAAACGTTATGACGCAGAGCAATTACCAAATGAATTATCTTGAACTTCTGCCCGCTGTAGATGTAAAAGATGGCAAAGCGGTTCGCCTAGTGCAAGGTGAACTTGCGCAAGAAAGTATTTATGGCGCACCTCTTGAAGTTGCTCTGGAATTTCAGGCAGCTGGCGCCGAATGGCTTCACTTGGTAGATCTTGATGCTGCCTTTGGGCGCGGAGAAAATACTTCGCTATTAGCGGAGGTCGTTGGCCGCCTCGATATCAAAGTAGAACTCTCAGGCGGAATTCGCGACGACGAATCTTTAAAGCGCGCGTTAGCAACCGGTTGTACTCGCGTGAATCTTGGAACGGCAGCGCTAGAGAATCCTGAATGGACGGCGCGAGTAATCGCCGAACACGGTGATCGAATTGCGGTTGGTCTCGATGTTCGCGGACACGTTCTCGCAGCACGTGGTTGGACGAAAGAAGGCGGAGATTTATTTGAAACCATCGAACGCTTAGAGCGCGATGGATGCAGTCGTTATGTCGTGACCGATGTAACAAAAGATGGAACATTGCAAGGTCCGAATCTAGAGCTGCTTAAAGAAGTTTGCGCCGCTACTAAGAAGCCGGTTGTTGCTAGCGGCGGTATCTCTTCGCTACTAGATATTGAAGCTCTTTCCTCGCTTCACGCCATTGGAGTTGAAGGCGCGATCGTCGGTAAAGCCCTATATGCCGGTGCATTTACCTTGCAAGAGGCGCTGGCACTTACTAAAGGCGCAAAGTAAATGGCGTTATCCGTTCGCATCATTCCCTGTCTTGACGTTACTGAAGGTCGAGTTGTTAAGGGAGTTAACTTCACTGATTTAGTCGATGCCGGCGATCCAGTCGAAATGGCTTCGCTGTACAACCTAGAAGGTGCCGATGAGCTAACTTTCCTTGATATCTCAGCAAGCAGTAGCAACCGGGAAACAACGTTAGATGTTGTTCGCAAAACTGCAGAGCAAGTGTTTATCCCGCTCACCGTTGGTGGAGGAATTCGTTCGGTCGATGATGTCGATCGATTGCTTCGCGCCGGAGCGGATAAGGTTTCGATTAATACATCTGCCATCGCGCGCCCTGAGCTAATCGCAGAAATTGCCGATCGCTTCGGTTCACAAGTTTTAGTTATCTCAATAGATGCACGTCGCGCGCGAACTGAATCCGGTTTTGAAGTTACAACTCACGGTGGACGTCAGAGCGCTGGCTTGGATGCACTGGCTTGGGTCGAGAAAGCCTGTGCACTTGGCGCCGGCGAAATTCTGCTCAACTCGATGGATGCTGACGGCACCCGCGCCGGTTATGACATTGGCATGATCACCGCAGTCCGTGCGATTTCTAAAGTCCCACTAATCGCAAGCGGTGGAGCCGGAGCGCTGGAAGATTTTGCGGCAGCCCTAGATGCAGGTGCAGATGCCCTGCTCGCCGCGAGCGTCTTTCACTTCGGAGTTCACCGAATTGGTGATGTTAAGCGTTACTTAAGCGCTCAGGGTTATTCCATTCGCAACAACGTAACCGCTTAAGGCAGAATACGAACATGAGCGCCGCACTTCCCGCAGATATCGCAGCGCGTTTAAAAAATGGCGCTGACCTGATTCCAGCGATCGCCCAAGATGCAACCACTGGTGAAGTTTTGATGCTTGCGTATATGAACTCTGATTCTCTGGCGCAAACCCTGACCACCGGCCGCGCAACTTATTGGAGCCGCAGCCGCAATGAAATTTGGATAAAGGGTGCAACTTCTGGACACACCCAAGAAGTTCTTTCCATCTCACTTGATTGCGATGGCGATGCGCTTTTGTTGAAAGTCAACCAAACTGGGGCGGCATGCCACACCGGCGATAAAACTTGTTTTCATAACCCACTTCAACTCGGTGCGGATAAGTAATGCAACTCTCTGAATTTCGCGAATACGCAAAGAACTTCAACGTCATTCCGGTCTATCGCAAGCTACTTGCCGATGGTGAAACACCGCTCGGCGTTTATCGCAAGATTGCCAAGAATGAAGCGTCCACATTTCTATTGGAGTCAGCAGAACATGGGGGAGTGTGGTCACGGTATTCCTTTATCGGCGCGCACTCGCAAGCAACGCTAAGCGAGAAAGATGGAAAAGCAATTTGGGTAGGCACCGCACCTGCAGGCGCACCAGTCGGAATAGATCCACTCGAAGCGCTCCGACTTTCCGCATCGCATCTTAAATCTCCAAAAATTT